>JAPHSB010000293.1 GCA_026193295.1 Lysobacterales bacterium | reverse complement strand
GATCATGATGAACCCGGGCTCGGCAAAATCATAAGTGGACGACATGATCATGTCCCACATACGTCGGGCCGGTACCGTGTTGTAAACCCGGCAGGCTACGAGGCCGTCTTCCCGCGTGATGTACCCGTTGCTGTCCGGCCACTCGCGCCACACCACCTGCTGCGGATCCTCTAGGTCAATCCCGTCGGCTTCGTGCGCGTTGATCGGAAAGGCCAACGACCACTTGCCGTTGTTTTCCACCGCCTGCATGAACTCGTCGGTGACCAACAGCGAACAGTTGAACTGCCGCAAGCGCCCGGCTTCACGCTTGGCGCGGATGAAATCCTTGGCATCGGGGTGCCCGACGTCGAAAGTTGCCATCTGCGCGCCTCGGCGGCCGCCGGCGGAGGACACCGTGAAACACATCTTGTCGTAGATGTCCATGAAGCTGAGCGGCCCGGACGTGTAGGCGCCCGCCCCCGACACATAGGCGCCCTTCGGCCGAAGGGTCGAAAACTCGTAACCAATACCGCAACCGGCTTTCAGGGTCAGGCCCGCCTCGTGCACCTTGTCGAGAATGCCATCCATGGAGTCGCGGATGGTACCGGACACCGTGCAATTGATGGTCGAGGTCGCCGGCTTGTGCTCTTGGGCACCGGCGTTGGAGATGATTCTGCCGGCCGGAATGGCGCCTCGACGAAGCGCCCAGAGAAAAGCCTTGTACCACTCTTCTTTTTTGACTTTGCTTTCTTCGACCTCCGCGAGTGCGCGCGCGACCCGCTTGTAGGTGTCATCGATCGTCTCGTCGATGATCTCGCCGGTCTTGGACTTCAGACGATACTTCTTATCCCAGATATCCAGGGAAGCGTCTTGAAAGGTAATTTCTTTGGAATCAGTGCTGATGGGCTCAACCTGCACGCTGCTCATTAGAATACCTGTGTAATTATTTGGTTTTGTTTAGTTATAAGGCACAACTTATTGTGCGCCAATTTTTGTAGAGACACAAGATGTTGTGTCAGCGGTGGTAAACAATACGCCCCTGAACCCACCCTGTCAAATCGCTGCGGGCACCGGAAAATTCGTGCGGAAAATGTCATTTATTGTTGTTTATCAGACCGATAGATGCCAGGCTTGACGGGTACCCGGTGACCGGCAATTCCTCAGCCACGCGCAAATTGGCGCTGGGCTTGAATTTCGCTTTGTCGCAAATGGGAATTTCCGATCCATCATGCGCCGGTACCATGGCTCCTGGCGCGCGACCGAGTGGGAACCATCCGATGCTGCATGTCGTTCTTTACGAACCCGAGATTCCGCCGAATACCGGTAACATCATCCGGCTCTGCGCCAACACGGGCACCCACCTCCACCTGGTCGGTCCACTCGGATTTTCACTCGATGACGCACGACTCAAGCGGGCCGGGCTCGACTATCACGAACTGGCAAACACACATAGCTATCGAGATTGGCCGTGCTACCTGGAACAAAATGCGGGCGCGCGCCTGTGGGCTTTTTCAACCCGTGGCAAACGCCTTTACAGCGAGGTGGCCTTTCGCGCAGGGGACGCGCTGCTGTTCGGACCGGAAACGCGCGGTTTGCCGCAGGCATTGCTGGATGAACTGGGGACAGAGCACGCCCTGCGCCTGCCGATGGTGGCGGACAGCCGCAGCCTGAACCTGTCCAACACGGTGTCTGTCGCGCTTTACGAAGCGCTGCGCCAGCTCAACTTCCGGGGCCTTGGCTAGCCAGATGCGACTGCTGCAGTGTGCGGGCTAGGCCGTCTCTTGTTTCTGTTCGCGCGAGAGCAGGTCCCGGACGCACTGGTATGGATCCCTGTCCTGATAGAGAATCCCGTATACCTGCTCCGATATGGGCATTTCCACGCCATGCCGCTGGGCCAATCGCCAGACCTCCTGGGCCGTCTTGATGCCCTCTACTACCTGCCCGATTTCCGCCAGGGCCTGGTCAACCGATTTTCCGGCGCCGAGGGCGAGTCCCAGCCGCCGGTTGCGTGACAGGTTGCCGGTACAGGTCAGCACCAGGTCCCCCATTCCGGTCAATCCGGTCAGGGTCTGCTCGCGGGCGCCAAGCACGTGGCCCAGCCGCATCATTTCGGCCAGGCCGCGGGTGACCAATGCGGCCCTCGCATTGTCTCCCAGGCCCATCCCGTCGCAAATGCCTGTGGCGATGGCCAGGACGTTCTTGAGGGATCCCCCCAGCTCCGCACCGACGATGTCGTCACTGGTGTAGGCGCGGAAGTTCCCAGCATGCAGAAGGCGCGCAATCCGGGCGCAATATTCGGGTTCGGTTCCGGCAACCGTAATGGCGGTTGGCAGACCGGCCGCGACCTCTGCCGCGAACGTTGGGCCGGTCACGACAGCCAACGGCCGGCTGTCGCCAAACAGCTGTCTCGCGGGCTCATGCAGGAACTGGCCGGTACCCGGCTCGAGTCCCTTGCAGGCCCAGGAGACGCCTTGCCCCGGTGACAGCCAGGGTTCAATCTGCCGAATCACGCCAACAAAGGCGTGCGAAGGCACCACGATGATGATCTCCTCGGCTGCGCGGACCGCCTGCTCGAGGTCGGGCTCCAGCACCAGTTCCGGCGGCAGGGGGTGGTCGGGCATGAACTGCTCGTTGCGGCCGGCCACTCGCATGGCCTCCATGTGACGGGCGTCCCAGTCCCACAACACGGGGATCGCTTCGGCCCGCACCAGCTGCATGGCGAGCGCCGTTCCCCAGGACCCGGCGCCCAGCACGGCGACGCGGGTGCGGCTGCCACACCCGGAGGTGCCGGTTTCCAGGCTCATCGCCGTGGCCTCAGTTGGTGGAGGGAAACTCCGCAGCGACCGTCTCGTCGCTCACCATGTCGCTGCTGTCACCCTGCTTTTGTTCGTTCATCATTTGCTGCATGCGCTGAGCGTATAGCTGCTCGAAATTGACCGGCTGCAGGGTCAACGGCGGGAAACCGCCGTCGGCGATCAGGCTGGAAATGGTCTGGCGCGCATAAGGAAACAGGGTGCCCGGGCACAGCGTGTTCATGACGGCGTGCGTCGCCTGCTCATTGAATCCGGCCACCAGGAAGATGCCCGCCTGCGCCACTTCGGCAAGGTACGCGGTCTTCTCACCGACGGTCGCCGTCACGGTGACCGTGAGTACAACCTCGTGCAAATTCTCGCCCAGGCCCTCGACGCGCTGCGCCAAGCTCATCTTCACGTCAGCCTGGCCTTCCTCCTGGAATACCTGCGGTGCGTTGGGCAATTCGAAGGAGACGTCTTTGGTGTAGAGTTTCTGGATCTGAAACTGCGCCGAAGCAGCCGCTTCCGGGCTCATCAAAGGTTCCTGATTCTGTTCTTCTGCCATGGTTCTATCTCTCAGCTTGATGGGGCCGCCCTGGTCGGAACGGCATAAAGTAATCGATAATTATCTCATTATTTCGTGGTCACCGGGAATTGTTCGTTCCGCCACTGGGCCATGCCACCCTTGAGCACGGCTATGTCGGTCGCCCCGAGCTTGCGCAGCTTGTTGGCAGCGACGACAGCCGTCGGGCCGGTTTTGCAGACCACCAGCAGTTTGCGTTCCTTCAGCTTGAGGATTTCGGCATCGGGATCAGTGAGGCGGGACGCCGGCAGGTTTCGCGCGTTCACGATATGTCCCCGGTTGAAATCGGCAACCGGCGAGATGTCGATGACCACGGCATTCGGATCGTTTATCCATGGCACCGCCAACGCGGGCGACAACTCTTTGACGCCCCTTAGCTGGCTCATGATCTCGTTCCAAACCAACAGGCCAAGCACGACCACGAAACCGCCGACCAGCAGGGGATGATTTGTTGCGAATTCGATTACCTGGCCCATCCTGCAATCCCATTTATGAAATAATGACGCACTTTTGCACCACCGCTCAGTTTGGCTACTTTCTGCGAGCGAAGCCGCATGCCGGAGGCCACACTCATCTGGAGTCAGCTGCCGTGAATTGCAAGTGGGTATCCCTGTAGAATTGCCGCAGTCCAAAGGAATGCACATGACCGACAAGCCAACTCGCAAACCCCTTCTGCTGATGATACTCGACGGCTGGGGTTATCGCCCTGAACGGGATGACAACGCCATCGCGCTGGCTGCTACGCCGTGCTGGGACGAGCTCTGGCGCAATGACCCACACAGCCTGATCGAGACGTCGGGGTCGGTCGTCGGTCTGCCCGAGGGCCAGATGGGAAATTCCGAAGTGGGCCACATGAATATCGGCGCCGGCCGAATTGTGTTCCAGGATTACTCGCGTATCGAAAACGCGATTCGCGACGGCAGCTTCAGAGACAACCCGCAGATTCGTACAGCCGTCGAGGCTGCCCTGAAGGCCGGCGGTCGCGTGCATGTCATGGGGCTGTTGTCGCCGGGCGGCGTGCACAGCCATGACGACCACTTCATCGAGACGGTGCGCGTAGTCGCGCAGCATGGTGCCCGGGGCATTACCGTCCACGCGTTTCTCGACGGTCGCGACACACCGCCGCGCAGCGCGGAGCCATCCATCAGGCGCATGCAGGAATTGCTCGACTCGCTGCCGGGTGCGTGCTTCGGCACCATCGGCGGCCGCTACTACGCCATGGACCGGGACAAGCGCTGGGACCGGGTGGAACGAGCCTACCAGGCCATCACGACAGCAAAGGCGGACCATCGCGCGGCGACCGCATTGGCCGGCCTGCAGGCGGCCTATGCGCGGGGGGAAAATGACGAATTCGTGCAACCCACGTTGATCGGCGAAGCGGCCGGGATCAGCGACGGCGATGCGGTGATCTTCATCAATTTCAGGGCCGATCGCGCGCGCGAACTGACCATGGCCTTTGTCAGCGATCCCTTCGATGGCTTTGCCCGGACAAGAATCCGTCTGAGCGCATTCGTCTGCATGACCGAGTACATGGCCGGCCTGCCCGTCTCCGTTGTCTTCCCGCCGGCAACCCTGCCGCGATTGTTGGGCCAGGAGCTGGCCGCGCACGGGCTGCGCCAGCTGCGCATCGCCGAAACCGAGAAATACGCGCACGTCACGTTCTTCTTCAACGGCGGTCAGGAAACGCCATTCCCGCTCGAAGAACGGATTCTGATCCCCTCGCCCAGGGTCGCCACCTACGATCTGCAGCCCGAGATGAGTCTGCCGGAATTGACCGAGCGCCTGGTCGAAGCGATACGCTCCGGGTCATTCGACGTCATTATTTGCAACGTGGCCAACCCCGACATGGTGGGTCACACGGGCAGCCTGGAAGCCGCCATCGCAGCCGTGGCGGCGGTCGACCAATGCCTCGCCAGCGTCACGGCCGCCATCGACGCCGCCGGCGGCGAAATGCTCATCACGGCGGACCACGGCAACATCGAGCAGATGTCCGACCCTCAAACCGGGCAGAAACACACGGCGCACACCACCAATAAGGTACCGCTGGTTTTTCATGGACGGTCCGCCCGGATGGAGGGTGAAGGCTCGCTGCGAGATATTGCTCCCACCATGCTGGCCCTGCTCGGACTGCCGCAGCCGGCGGAAATGACCGGCCGCCCATTGCTGGAATTCATGGGTGAGGCCGACTGACGCCTCTGCACGACGTCACCCGTGCGCAATCGTTGCGGCGATATGCCTGTCGTTTGCGCTGCCTGCGCTGGCTGTTGCTCAGGATCTGGAACGGACCGAGGCCGAGTCGCGACTCGGCCGGGTGCTCGCTGAAATCGACCGGCTCAAAACAAACCTGGAATCCTCCCGAACCGAGCAACGCAAGGAACAGACGCGGTTGCGGGATCTTGACCTGCGAATCCAGCAGGTCAACCTCGAGCTGCGGAAGCTGCAGGAGCAGAAAGCCTCGCAACAGCAGGAACTCACAACGCTGCAGCAGCAGCGCACACAGTATCTTGTGCAGCTCGAACAGCGCATGGACCTGTTGGCGGAGCAGTTGCGCTGGTCCTATCGCAGCAGCCGGCAGTCGAGAATCAAGCTTGTTCTCAACCAGGACGATCCCGCCTTATTGGGCAGGATGCTGGCTTACTACGACTATTATGCGCGGGCCCAGGCCGGACGGATTGCGCTGCTCGGTGAGACTTTGACCAGGCTCGAAGTCATGCAACAATCCATCGACCAGCAGTTGTCCCGGATCGAGCAACTCAGCGCCGAGCAGCGGACCGTGCTGGAGCAGCTCGGCGCACAGCGCGAACAGCGCCAGGCACTGTTGAGTCAACTCGCCAGTCAGATCGGCAGCGAGGCGTCCCGACTGAAGGAGCTCGAGAGGAACCGGCAAGACCTGGAGGCGCTGATCGAACGCCTGGCGGACGTACTGGCGGACATTCCGCCCGACCTGGGTAATCACGTCGGTGTCGAGAAGCAAAAGGGGCGGCTTCCCATGCCACTGCAAGGCCCGGTCAAACATGCCTATGGGCAAAGCCGCGGCGGTGGACTGAACTGGCAGGGCTGGCTGGTCGGCGCCGATGCGGGCACTGAAGTCAGCGCGATCGCGTACGGCCGCGTGGCTTTTGCCGATTGGCTGCGCGGCTATGGTCTTTTGATCATCATCGACCATGGCCAGGGCTACATGAGCCTCTATGGCCACAACGAAAGCCTGCTGCACGAGGCAGGGGCCTGGGTCGAGCCGGGCGATGTGATCAGCATCGTGGGCACCAATCCGGGGACCGAACAGGGCCTGTACTTTGAATTGAGGAAAGGCGGCAAGGCTATCGACCCCGCCGCCTGGCTGAGCCGCTGAGACCGCGACTGCGCAGATACTGGAAAAGGAGCTTTAGGCGTCATGACCAAAACCGCACACATCCCTGCGCTGGCCGCGGCGGCATTGCTGTTGATCACCACCGGACAGGCGCAGGAAGCGAGTGGACCGGCCGCAGGCGCGGCCACGGAGACACCCCGAGGCACGGCACAGTTGACGCTGGACGACCTGCGCACGTTCACGGACGTATTCAGCCAGGTGCGCAGGAACTATGTTGAGGAGGTCGATGACCATACCCTGCTCGACTCGGCCATCCGCGGCATGCTGCTGGAGCTGGACCCGCACTCAGCTTACATACCAGCACCCGACTATCAGGACTTCGAGGACAACTCCAAGGGGCGGTATAGCGGTGTCGGCATCGACGTAGAGATCAGGGGCGACCAGATCGTCGTGAGGGCAGTCATAAACGGCAGCCCGGCGGATGAGGCCGGCATCAATCCCGGCGATGAGATCAGCGCCATTGACGGTGAACCCGTGGCGAGCCGCTCGCCGCAGGACGCCATCGACGAATTGCTTGGCGAACCCGGCACAGAATTGGTCCTGGAGATCCTGCCACCTGGCGGCGAACCACGGAGCATTACGCTGGAGCGCGAATACCTGCAGATTCCGCTGCTCAGCTTCGATTTGCTGGAGCAGTCCTGGGGCTACTTCAGGATCAGCGCTTTTCACACCGGCAGCGCACGTGACCTGGAACAGTCGCTGGAGTCTATTGCCGCCGAGCACATCGAGCTGCGCGGCCTGGTGATCGACCTGCGCAACAATCCCGGAGGTGTGCTCCAGGGCGCGGTTGAGATGGCCGACGGATTCCTCGACGAAGGCCTGATCGTAACTACCCGTGGGCGCAATGCCGCCATGCAGATGGAGTTCCGGGCCCAGCCGGGGCAATGGCTTCCCGATACACCGTTGCTCATCCTGGTCGATCGCGG
This sequence comes from Lysobacterales bacterium, assembly GCA_026193295.1. Taxonomy (GTDB): domain Bacteria; phylum Pseudomonadota; class Gammaproteobacteria; order Xanthomonadales; family SZUA-36; genus CALKKN01. The sequence goes on along the minus strand of JAPHSB010000293.1, from coordinate 2,218 downwards.
TTCCGCTTCGGCTTCGGAGGTGCTGGCGGGGGCGCTGCAGGACCATCGTCGGGCCCTCATCGTGGGTGAGCGCACCTTTGGCAAGGGCTCGGTGCAGTCGGTACTGCCCCTCCGGAATGGCGGGGGCATCAAACTGACCACCGCGCGTTACTACACGCCCTCGGGGCGCTCGATCCAGGCGGAAGGCATCGAGCCGGATATCGTTTACGAAGGCGGCGGGAGGGCTGAATCCGGCGACCATCGGTCCCGTGAGGCCGACCTCGCACGCCACCTGGACCGTGATGTTTCAGCCGGCGAAGTCGCCACCGTGGGCAGCGCGGAAACCCGCGGAGATTTTCCCCTTGAAGAGGTCCTCAGGATACTCGAGGCCGCCGATATCCTGGACGCGCCGGACTCAAACGCAAACGAGGCAGAGGAAAACAGTTAGCCCGGCGCAGGCAGTGCGGCCAGCGCGGATCGTTTGCGCGGGCTTCAGGAAGACGAGCGATTCGGCGGGGACAGAGGGAAAGGCGTGACCTTTTCACCCGATTCGCGATCGCGAATCAGGCATTGTCCGCGTTTTTCCACTTCCTCGACGCGCAGAACACTCTGGATCGGCAGATGCAGCACCCTTGCGTCCGCGAACTCCTGGCGCATTCTTTCTTCAGTCGGGTCGACCACGAGGCCCTCGCCATTCTCAAACACGAGACCCGAGACCTCGATGAAGCCCCAGAGCCCGCTGCTGGTTACGCCCTCGCTGAAGAGTTCGTAAACCTTGCCCTGGTTGAGAAAAATGATCTTGTAGAGCCGCTTTTCTGCCATGTCGCTCTCGCGCCTGCGTTGACCGTATTATAGCCGGATAAGGGCCAGAGCCCGCGTCATCAGCGCAAAACTGAGACCGAGGGCGAAACCCGCCAGGTGTGTCCACCAGGCAACCGCGGCATTGATGGGGCCGAACGCGGTATAAAGCAACTGCAGCGTGAACCATGAACCGATGACCAGCAGCGCCGGTACCCGGGCGAACTGCAGGTAGACACCCAGTGGCAGAAACAGCCCGATCCGTTTTCTCGGGAACAGCCCGAGATAGGCACCGACGACGGCGGAAATCGCGCCGCTGGCGCCGATGATCGGCGTCTCCAGTTGAGGCAGGCGCAGGGCGACGATGACGTTGGCCAGCGCGCCCCCGAGCAAGAAAATGGCCAGCATGGCAAGCGCGCCCAGCCCCTGTTCGACCTTGATGCCGAACACCCACAGGTAGGCGAGATTACCCAGCAGATGAAGCCAACTCGCGTGTACGAACAGGGCGGTCAGGATGCTCACGGCCGTCACATCCCACCAGGAACCGAGGTTCTTTTCCAGCAGTTGCGAGATCGCGGCGGGGCGCATGCCCAGGACATCGATCATGGCCTGCTGCAACAGCGGGCTGAGCCCGGAATAGACCAGCAGGGAAAAACCACACAGCAGGCTGATGCCAATTGTAACGTAGGGCGGGATTGGTGGTCCGACCGACCAATTCGTGACGATACCGCCGTTCAAACCGTCAGCCTTTGACCAGGAAACGGTAATTCCGGTAGAGGAACACGGCACCGTCGCGCCGGATTTCATCCAGCACCACGCCTTGGTATTCGTCCTTTTCCCGCATGCGCTGGCCGCCCAACAACAGGAATCGATCTTCAGGTCGTTCCGCATACACCAATACCGTGATGCGCAGCTCCGGCAGCGTGTCACGCACACCCTGCGGCAACTCCCAGAAGCTGATGGGCTCGGTGACGGGCGGCTGGGGCTGTGCGGGCTGGTCACTGCCAACCGCGGATTTGGCGGGAGCAGCGGCCGCTTCGGCTCCGGCCAGGTCCGGGGCCGATTGCTTTGCTTCCGTCGAAGCAGGCTGGCTTGGGACGGCCTGCTTTGGCTCGGGCTGCTCCGGGACAGACGGCTTGGCCGCTTCGAAGGCGGTGAAAGACTCGTTCACGCGAGATTTCCGCGGGTCGCCTTGCTGCGAACCGGTCGATGCCTGGATGGCAGGGCTCGGTGAATCCGCGGCGTCCGGCGGCAGCGTCTCCACCGGAGTCCGCCGAACTGCTGCGCTGCTTGCCGGGGCTTCATCGCTCTCCTGCGCCACCGGGTTGGAGACGACAGACTCAGGCGCGTCGCCGGGGGTCGATGCCGCCGCCGAGGCCATCGCCTGCCCGGGCCCGGAAGTGGGATCCGGCCGCCGGAATTTCTCCCACGCAAGCCAGGT
>JAPHSB010000247.1 GCA_026193295.1 Lysobacterales bacterium | reverse complement strand
GCAACGGTGTTCCCCTTGCGCCGTGGCCCCGGCTCGGCGCGTCGGGGCTTTTTGATGGGGTAAAGAAAAGGGCCGCCGAAGTGACGGCCCCACGCAATTAATAGCTGAAAGTACGCGAATGCGCACTAGACTACGCAGACAATTTCAGCCCGGCTGTGGGCAACTCCCCCCACGCGATATCGCCCGGCTCCAGTTGCCCCAGCTTCACCGGCCAGCGGACCGGCTGGGCGTCCTTCCTGTATAGGGCTTCTACTGGGGCAGAGACAACACATGTACCCCGTATTCGTGTTTAGTGTATAAGTACAAGCGCCAGTTCACGTATCTGGCGCACTTCGAAGCCACGCAACAGGGCTTCAACCATAATCAAAAAGTTCTACTGACTGGAGAATCTCCTGAAACACTTAATCGCGTTAATCGCGCTGTTTGCTGTTGTACTTACTATTTCAAGCTCGGTTCAAGCTTCGATTCAAGACCCCAACCCGTGTGCCACGGAAATTGAAGACTGGCTACCCGCAACCGTAAAGTCCAAGTCTTGTGACAGCAGTGGCGGAAATTTTGTCATGACATATACCGGAAGCGACACTGTGACCGCATTCCTGGACACCAAGAATCTTAGCTGCACCATAACCGATGGCTCTGCACAACTTCATATTTACTACGGCAAGTCGTCGCTGGTGGAGGCGGATAAAACTGCTCTCCAGGCGCTCTGTGGTGAACCGAAGTAGTACCTGGCATCTCATTAGTCAGGTTAAGCGAGTGCGTTACCGAAGCCCCAGCTCCGCGCTGGGGCTTTTTGTTGCGGCAGACAAGCAGGCCCGCACGGTGGCGGGCCGATTCATACATGACCTTTACCAAGGTTGCCTATGTAACGGTCACCTCTTGGCTGCTCGACAAGGTAGGCGTGTAGTACATGGCATAACGGTCAGGGCGTATAATGAACATCACAGGCACAGATTTCTCCAACAACAAGTAAAAGGGATTCGTCCGCCAGGGACGGCCTGATAGGAGAGTGTCATGCCAACCAAGGCGAAGTTCATACTGCCGCTACTGGCAACCTGCCTGCTTCCGGGGTTCGCACTATTCGCGGCTGACCCCGTGGAGCCTCCCCCGATACCTGAAGTCAATGTGATCAACACGCCCGACGTCAATGTCGTGAATACACCGCAGAGAATTCCCTGGAGCGCGAACTGGAGCGTCACCGCCACCGGATTCAACAAATCCCTGGAAATTCTGAAATTTCCGGATGAATTCCCGGACGAGTCGTATCTCCTGGTGATCGAGACCGTGTCCTACCGCGTCGAAGTGCCGCTAGGGCAGCACATCAATGTTCGGCTCTGCTTCAACGGAGAAGACACCGGTCCCTTCACCGCTTACATGCCGCATGTATCCCCGTGGCCGGGTTACACCACCGACACGTATGCGGATACAGTGCAGATGCGTGTATATGCCGGTGGCGGCTCCTTCAGTGGAGATGCCGTTAAGGCATTTCTGAGCAGGGACTCCAATGCGGGGAACGCAGAATTCACGGTGAATGTCATGGGCTATTTCCTGCCCCAGGACAGCCCGACTTTGTCACCGTAACGGCGTCCGGCTGGTTTGGACGCTTTGGGACCGCCGCTCCGGTCGGAAACGGCCGGGGTTTCGGTAGTGACACGGCCGGGTCGGTCGAACTAGGGAGAAATCGCCAGCCTTGCGCTGTCTTCCGCGAGCAATCGTCTCGCCGCCCGGTTGACCTTGTCGCGGCTGACGGTCATCCAGGCCTGGCTGCCCCCCGGAAAAGGTGTCCCGTACAAGTCACCCCACAGGTCGCGCGTCACGCGAAAGTTCGCCTCGGCATGGGGTGATTGCGGGTTAACCGCGCTCTTGGCCGTGAAGTCATCCAGCAAGCGCCTCTGGGTGCTGCCGGCGAATGCCAGTTCCGTCAGCTTGGCCCGATACTCGAGGTCGACGGCCGGCAGCCCCGGAAAGCGCTTGAGATCGGCCAGGTGGCGACCCTCGTGTTTCAGGTACGACACCTCGAAAGTTTCCGTGCCAGGCGCGTAGGCCCACTCGACGCAGTACAGGGTG
>JAPHSB010000175.1 GCA_026193295.1 Lysobacterales bacterium | reverse complement strand
CGGCTCAAGTCACAGCGACCCGCTTACGGCAGGGCCTACCAGGAGGAAGGCCATAACCTGAAGCGGTTGGGCGACTTGCAGCGAGCAGCGGTCGCTTATCAGCGGGCCGTCGACCTCAACCATGCCCTGATCGCCTCATGGCGGGAACTGGCCGCGCTGCACAAGCGCAACGGCAATCAGCGGGAATCCGACCTGGCCCAGGCCGAGTATTCCCGCCTGTCCGCCCTGCCCTCCGAACTGGTCAGCGTGACCAGCCTGATCCACGAAGGCAAGCTGTTCCGTGCCGAGAAACTGTGCCGGACCTATCTGCAAAAACACCCCCACCACATCGAGGCCATGCGCCTGCTGGCCATGCTGGGCATGAAACTGTTCGTCTACGACGACGCCGAGTTCCTGCTGGAAAGCTGCGTGGAATTCGCCCCCGATTACTGGCTGGCCCGCTATGACTACGTCAATGTGCTGCACAAGCGACAGAAATTTGCAAAGGCCCTGGAGCAGGCCAGGATTCTGCTCGACGCCTACCCGGGCAACCATGCCTTCCAACTGGCCTATGCCAATGAGAATGTCGCCGTCGGAAACTTCGATACCGCGCTTGAAATTTACGACCGGGTCATCGAAAAACACCCCGCATTCGCCCAGCCTTACCTGTCCCGCGGACACGCCCTGAAAACCATCGGACGGCTCGACGATGCGATCCAGTCCTATCGGTCGGCTTACCGCGCCAAGGCGGATTTTGGCGATGCCTTCTGGAGCCTGGCCAACCTGAAGACCTATCGCTTCACAGACGCCGAGATCAACCGCATGCTGGCCCGGCTCGACGATCCGGCCACCGCCAATGTCGACCGCTATCACCTGTGTTTCGCGCTGGGCACTGCCTACGAGGCCCGCCAGGATTACAGCAAATCGTTTCGCTGCTACGAGCAGGGCAACCAGCTCAAGCAGCAGGATACGCGTTACGACCCCGACGGCCTGGACGCGGCCATGCGCCGCCAGTCCGAGATTTGCACCGCCGAGCTGTTCGCGAGCAAGGCCGGCCTGGGCAGCCGCCACGACGATCCCATTTTTATCGTGGGCTTGCCGCGCGCCGGCTCGACCCTGCTCGAGCAGATCCTGGCGTCGCACTCCATGGTCGACGGCACCATGGAATTACCCAACATCATCGCCCTGGCCCACCGCCTGAACGGCCGGCGCTTTGTCTCCGAGGAGGCGCGCTACCCGGGCATCCTGGCTGACCTGTCGGCCGAGCAGCTGCAGAATTTCGGCGATAGTTTCATCGAGGAAACCCGCGTGCATCGCGCCGGGGCGCCCTATTTCATCGACAAGATGCCCAACAATTTCATGCACATCGGGCTGATCCAGCTGATCCTGCCCAAGGCGCGGATCATCGATGCGCGCCGGCATCCCATGGCCTGCTGTTTCAGTGGTTTCAAGCAGTTGTTTGCCGACGGCCAGGAATTCACTTACGGCCAGGAAGAAATCGCGCGCTACTACAAGGGTTATGTTCGACTGATGGAGCACTGGGACCAGGTGCTGCCCGGCAAGGTGCTGCGCGTACATTACGAACACGTGGTCGCCGACCTGGAAGGCCAGCTGCGTCGTATCCTGGACTATCTGGGCCTGCCGTTCGAAGAAAACTGTCTGAATTACTACCAAACCGACCGCTCCATCCGGACGCCCAGCTCGGAACAGGTGAGGCAACCCATTTACCGGGGCGGGCTGGACCAGTGGCGTAACTTCGAGCCTTACCTGGATGTGCTCAAACGGGATCTGGCCGAAGAAATCAGCCGCTACCCCTGCCCGGATTCACTGCAGCCGTCCGCGGCCGGCTGAGCTTCAGTCATTCCAGGCAGGCGGGTTTTCCAGCAAGGTAAAATGGGTTGCGGCATCACCGTAGTAAATCGCCCCACCCGACGAAGCAGCCAGGCGCAGGCGATGCCGCTCGGCTTCGGGCCGCGGCATATTCAACGACCAAGTCAACCCATCTTGCCCAAGCGGCTCCATAGGTACGGGTGGCGCATCGCCATCGGTGCTTTCAACCAGCGCAACCATGACCCCTTCCAGCGGAACGACCGACCGCAGTGTCAACGTGACCCGATCCCCGCCCAGCGCCCGGGCGCCCAGCTGCAGCTCGAAATCACCGTTTTTTAATTCGCAGCGACCACTCGCGTAACGGCAGTTGGGCTTTTCGGCCAGCGGGTAGCTTTGCCCCTCCATGGCCGGCTTGGGCTTCTCCCCAACCAGGGTGTCCAGCGCAAAGTAGCCGAGGATTGCCAGCACCGGCGCCACCAGCATGGCGATGACCACGTGTTTGCTTTTGAATACACTCATGATGTCGCGGAGTATAAACCATGACACCATGGCATCAGTTGAAATAAGCTTGATTATCGTTCATCGTCGATATACGATGTAAATAATGAACGCAACTACCACTTTGGAAGACTTCGAGTCCCTTGCACTCGCCTGCAAGGCGCTGTCCCATCCCGCCAGGCTGGCAATCCTGCAAACCCTGGCACGACGCGGCACGTGTATCTGCGGCGAGATCGTCGAGGTGCTGCCCCTGTCCCAGGCGACGGTGTCACAGCACCTGAAGGTGCTCAAAGAAGCCGGCCTGATTACCGGCGAAGTTGATGGCCCGCGTTCCTGTTACTGCATCAATAACGCCACATTGCAGGCTCTCGGTGCCCAGCTGGGACAGATGTTCCGCGCGCTCGAAGGTTGCTGCTGACAAGGAGCAAGACATGAAAGCTTCAAATGACCAGTTGCGCGAAATGGTCCGCGACAAATACGCCGAAATCGCCCGCGATGCACCGGACGGCTGCGGAACTTCCTGTTGTGAAGGGCAGAGACAACCTGCCATGGACTACAGCATGATTGGCGACGCCTACGAGGGGGTCAGCGGCTACATGGCCGAGGCGGATCTCGGCCTGGGTTGCGGGCTTCCGGTCGAGCATGCCGGCCTTCACCGAGGCCAGACAGTACTCGACCTGGGTTCCGGAGCGGGCCTCGACGCGTTCGTAGCTCGCGGGCTCGTGGGCGAACACGGCAGGGTCATCGGCGTGGACATGACGGCTGAAATGATCGCACGGGCGCGCCAAAACGCGCAAAAGTCGGGCGTCGATAACGTCGAGTTCCGTCTCGGGGAAATAGAACACCTGCCCGTCCTGTCCGACAGCATCGATGTCGTCATCTCCAACTGTGTGCTCAACCTGGTGCCGGACAAGGCGCGTGCTTTCGCGGAAATCTACCGCGTCCTGAAGCCAGGCGGGCACTTCTGCGTCTCCGACATCGTTGCGTCAGCGGAATTGCCAGACTGGGTGCAAGGGATCGCAGAAGCCTACGCAGGCTGCGTAGCCGGCGCGATACCCCGAGAGAGCTACCTGGAAGTTATCGGGGAAAGCGGCTTCAACCGTGTAACGGTCGCCGCTGAAAGGCGGATCGAGGTACCCGCGGACCTGCTCGCCAGATCGCTGACGGATCAACAGCGAGACGAAGCCGAACGAACCGATCTGCACGTCTTGTCGGTCACGGTAACCGCCTTCAAGCCCACCGAATAACGTGACCCATGCAGTTGCGGGATGAAGGCAGGCTTCAAGTGGCAGCTTCGTGGTCGATGGGACAATCCGCACGGACCAGCAGCATGAAGCCGATGCCGAGAAGCGCGAACAGCGCGGCTGATCCGATCGCCACGCTCCAGCCAAAAACCAGTGCGAGCCACGGTACCAACAAGGCGTTGACGATGCCCATCGCGTTGGCCCCGGTGTTCATGACGCCACCGGCGGCGCCCGCCTGCTTGCCGCCGACCGCGATACTGGAAGCCCAGTAGGGGCCTTCGGTCAACTGGTTGAAGAAGAACAGCAGGACCATCGCCGTCACCGCGACAGTGGGGCTCGGGTGTGCCGCACCCAGCAGGATCAGGACGACCGACACCCCCATGCCGATGATCACTGGCCAGCGGCATCCCCAACGCAAACCAAGGCGCCTGCACATCCGGTCGCACAACCAACCGCCAAGCGTGGCTCCGAGCGCGCCGGCGATCCACTGGGCCGATGCGACGAAGCCGGCATCGGTTGTACTGAATTCCCGGACCTCCACGAGGTAGTAGAAAAACCAGCTGAAGACGATATAGAAAACGAAATTCATGGAAGAATAGCTGAGCGTCAGGAACAGCACGTCGCGATTCTTCAGGACGCGCAGCCAAACCGACGGGCCGCCCTCGCCCGCCGAAGCGTCTTCCCGGCTGTTCAACTCGGCGCCATCGCGGTCGGCCCGGATCAATTCCACTTCAGCTGCGTTTACCGAGGGATGATCGCTGGGATTGTCGCGTGCATACCACCACCAGAGTACCGCGGTGAAGAGCCCCAGTGGAGCGATCAGCACGAAGGTCAGCCGCCAGCCATACTGTGTGACCATCAGGGGGACGACCACGGCACCGGTGGCCGCGCCCAGCGTCAAGCCGGTGCTCGAGAGGCCGAGCGGCAATGCCCACCCTCCGGGCGGAAACCAGCGCACCACGCTGGAATTGACCACCGGAAACGTCGGCGCATGCGTGGCGCCTACGAGAAAACGCACGACGAACAGGGCGCCGACAATCAGCCCAACCGAGGCTCCGTCCTGGGCCGGCACCGCACTGGTGGCAGCGGTCAGAACCCCCCACAAAATTGCAATCGCGGCGAGCACGCGCCGCGGGCCGAACCGGTCACCGAGAACACCGCCCGGAAACTGGAAAATGGCGTAGCCGGCGGTGAATGCCGCCATCACGTAACCCCACTGGATTTCGCTCAGGCCGAGTTCCGCCATCATTTCAGGTGCGGCGAATGAAAGATTGGTGCGCAGCACGTACGCAATGAAGCTCATCACCACGAGGATGGCGAGAATGCGCCAGCGCACTGAAGTCGGTCGAGCGGCGGAATCGTAGTTGCTTGTTTTCATTGTTCCGCCTTAGCCTATACTATTCGCCGACCGCTGTCTGGCCGTTTACCCTATGACTGAAACCCAATCCAGGATTCCCAAATTGATCGCCACATCCGTCGTGCGCGGCGCCGAACAGGGCGACAGTCACGGCGGTATTTACCTGGTCGACTTTGCCGCACAGGAAGTCAGCCAACTGGCCGACTGGAACACGGCGGAAATCGACTTCCAGGGCCGCGGCTGGGACCGGGGCCTGCGGGGCATCGCCTTTTTCGGCAACGAGACCTACGTTGCTGCCAGCGACGAGTTGTTCGTCTACGACCGCGCGTTCCGGATCCAGCGCTCCTTTCGCAACACCTACCTCAAGCACTGCCACGAGATCTTCCAGCTCAATAATCACCTGTACCTGACCTCGACCGGTCATGACAGCATCCTGGCCTTCGACCTGGAGAAGCAGGCGTTCTTTTGGGCCTTGCACATAGCCATCGAAGGCGGTGAGGCCCAGGGCACCGCCTATGATCCGCTTGGCATCAACGGGCCCGGCGGAGCCAACGGACCGCCGGCGAAAAACCTGCTCCACCTGAATAACGTATATGCCGATCAGCGGGGCTTGTGGGTCAGTGGCATGCGCACGCGCGCCTTGCTGCACGTCGGTACCGGCAACGTGGTGAGCATAGCGGCCGACATGCCGGAGGGCATCCACAATGCCCGCCCGTTCCGGGAAGGCGTGCTGTTCAACGACACGGCCTCCGACGTGGTTCGTTATGTGGGTCGGGACGGAACACAGCGGGCGTTTCCCGTGCCGAAATACGCGCCGGAGGAACTCGAGCGCACGGAACTCGGCGACGACAAGCTGGCCCGCCAGGGGTTCGCGCGCGGCCTTTGCGCGATCGACAACCGGCTGATCGCGGCCGGCTCCTCGCCGTCGACAGTTACGCTCTACGATGTGGATTCCGACGGCGAAGTCGCCCGGGTCAATTTCTCCATGGATATCCGCAATGCGATCCATGGCCTCGAAGTCTGGCCGTTCGACTGAGGCGTCCGACATGCCCGGCGAGCGCAGCACACAGGGAATCCGGGCACTGGTTGTCGGCGCTGGCCACAATGGCCTGGCCTGCGCGTTCTACCTCGCGCGCGCCGGCATCCAGACCCGTGTTTTCGAACGCCGCCACGTGGTTGGCGGTTGCGCGGTTACCGAGCAAGTCGATCCGCTCAACGCACCCGGCTGCCGCGTCTCCACGGCCTCCTACATGGCCAGCATGCTGCGTCCCGAAGTCATCCGCGACATGGAACTCGGCCGCCACGGGCTGCAGATGATCGCGGCCGACCCCGGCATCCAGGTTGCGTTCGAAGACGGCAGCGTGCTGCCGTGGTGGCATGACCAGGGCAGGACGCACGCCGAGCTCAGCCGCTACAGCACCAGGGACGCCGATGTGTTCTTTCGCCTGGACGGCGAACTGAAGTCGCTGGCCCGTTACCTGCAGCCGTTTTTCACGGAGCCGCCGCCTCGGGTCGAAGCCAGCGGCCTGGCCGGCTGGCTGGAAGCGCTGCGCGTGGGCTGGCGCTTCCGCGGTCTCGATGGCCGGCAGATGCAGGAACTGTTGACCTTCCTGACCGGCAGCCTGGAGCAGCTGTTGGACCGGTATTTCGAGTCGGAGCACGTCAAGCGCCTGATCCTGGCCAACAACCTCTACGGCAAGCACGGCGGCCCCCGTGACCCCGGCTCGGCGATGGGCCTGCTGTTTCACCTGCTGAGCGGCGGCGAAGACGAACGCCAGGGCTTCACCGGCCACGTGATCGGCGGCATGGGAGCGATCACGCAGGCCATGGCCCTGGCCTGCCGCGAAGCCGGCGTGGAAATCGTCACCGGCACGGAAGTTACGCAAATCCGCGTGGACGGCGATCGCGCCACAGGCGTGGTCTTGGGCAACGGCATGGCGTTGGAAGCCGATCTGGTGATTTCCAATGCCGATCCCAAGCGAACGTTTCTCGGCCTGGTCGGCCGCCAGCAACTCGAGTCCGGCTTCGCGCGGCAGGTCGAGTCCATCGCGATGGACGGGCCCTGCGCCAAGGTCAACCTGGTGCTCTGCGAAGCGCCACGGGTCAGCGGCATGCCGCCTGACGCCCCACCGCTGCAGCGCATGCTGTACACGCTGGTGCCCACGTTCGACGCGGCGCAGCGCTGCTACAACGACTGCCAGGTCGGCCGGCTGTCGGACGACCTGTGGGTGGACTGCGTGGAAGCCTCTGCCATCGACCCCGACCTGGTCACGCCGGGCCGGCACGTGCTCACCACCTTCGTGCAATACGTACCGTGGCGCCTGCAAAACGGTGACTGGGATTCAGTTCGCGACGCGTTGGGAGACAAGGTGATCGAGATCATCGGCCGCTATGCGCCCAACGTTCCCGGCGCGGTGATCGGCCGCGACGTCATCACGCCACTGGACCTGGAGCAGCGCTTCGGCATCACCGAGGGCAACATCTTCCACGGCGACATCCGCCTTGACCAGCTGTTCTTCATGCGCCCCCTGCCCGGCTGGGCGCACTACCGCACACCCTTTGAAGGCCTCTATCTCTGCGGCGCCGGCACCCATCCCGGCGGTGGCGTCACCGGCGCGCCCGGCTACAACGCCGCCCGCGCCATCCTGAAGAATTTGTAGGACCGAATTCATTCGGGAAACATGTGCGGCCACTGGTGGTGCCGGGTAGCCCGGTTCAGGACCGTAATTTGTCGGGAACAAATTCCCGAGCGACCAGGGACGGCTCGAGCGTGTCCTGAACCGGGGTACCCGGCACCGACCTATGGACAAGAGCCCGATCCCGAATGAATTCGGTCCTACAATTTCCGGATGAGGCGCAGGCCAAGGAGGTGGGACGGTTTCGCCGACGGCGAAAAAGCCCTACCGGATTGCCGTCGCGCCCCCGGTCCTACGGCCCCGCCAGTTGGTGGATGATGACGGACCAGTGGTCGAGGGCGTCGTAGAAGGCCTTGATCGGCACGCGCTCGTTCAGGCCGTGCGCGTACATTTCGTCCGGGTTCATGAAGATGCCGCTGACCGCCCAGGTCGGAATGCCGGCGCGGCGGAAATGCATGCCGTCGGTACCGCCCGACTCCATGTAGGCCAGCAGTTGGACTTCCGGGTAGCGCTCGTTGACCGCTTCGCTGACAGCGTCCAGAACATCCTCTCGCAGCTCGGATACCGGGCTTTCGGTCGCTTCGTAGGTTTGCTTGAACTCGACCGCGTCGTTGGCCACGACCCGGCGCAGGGTAGCCTCGATCTCGCCGACCGGCACGCCCGGGAAGATGCGGCAATTCACCGTGGCGGTGGCCGACTGGGGCAGCGCGTTTTCGGCATGTCCCGCCTGCAACATGGTGACCACGCAGGTGGTCCGGGTGGTACCAATGTAGGAGGACTCCTTCGCCAGGCGCGCCGCGGCAGCCTCGTCGTCAGGGTTCTCGGCGAAGGCGATCATCGCCTCGCCCAGCTCACCCCCCAGCTGTTCGCCGGTAACTTTGAAATAGTGGCGCGTCATGTCGCTGTATTGGACCGGGAACTTGTAGTCCTGGATGGTCTTGATGGCTGCCGCCAGGTCGTAGATGGCGTTATCCTCGCGCGGCCGTGAGCTGTGGCCGCCGGGATTGCGCACGGTGATCTCCCAGGTCGCGTAGGTTTTCTCTGCAGCCTGGATGTTGTAGGTGATCGCCTTGCCGTTGACGTCCAGGTCGCCGCCGCCGGCGTCCGAATTGAGCGCGAACTCCGCCTCGGCCAGGTCCGGGCGCTCGTAGGCGAGCATCCGCGTCGTGGTCATGCCGCTCTCCTCGTCGCCGGAAAACGCGATGATCAGATCGCGGGTCGGCACGAAACCTTCCTTCTTCAGGCGGATAAAGGTCGAGGTCAGCTGCGCTACGCCAAACTTGTTGTCGGTGGTGCCGCGGCCGTAGAAATTCGTGTCATCCGAGGTGAGCTGGAACGGCGGGCGCTCCCAGTCCTTGGCATAGGCCTCGACGACATCCATGTGACCGAGGAACAGGATGGGCTTCTTGCCGGAAGAGCCGTCGCCGCGGTAACGGACGATCAGCGCGGCGAGGTCGCCCAGGCGCACGATCTCGATATCGTCGTCCGGAAAGCCGGCGGCGATCAGCTCGTCGGCCAGGTAGCGCGCCACCTTCGGCGTGTTGCCCATGGCCTTCGATGTGTCCACCTCGACGATCGTCTTATAGATCTCAAACGTTTTCAGCGCGTGTTCCGACAGTTCCCGGGGCTGGGCCTGGAGCGCTGCCAACGGCGCCACGGCCAGGATCAAAACGAGCAGATTTTTCATGGATACCTTCTTGCAGGAGCGGATTAACCCGCGGTTTTCATTGCCGGACCGGCTTCAAACACAAGGGTTCCGGAATATACCTGGTACTACGAAGAACGGGGCCGGCAGGCCCCGCTCCCGTAAACCGTCTCACTGAGAGTTATTGCTGGGTCAGCCCCCGAAGCGCTGTATCCAGCGGATGCCGATTTCACGCGGACGGTTGACGCTGACGCGCGACCGGCCGAAGTAATAATCGAACTCGTAGGGGTTCGCGAAGAGCACCGCGCGCTCGTCCGTGATGTTGTTGATGAACAACTGCATGCTCCAGTTGCTGGAATCCAGGCCGAAGCGCAGGTCGCCGATATTGTACGACGGCTGCGAGATCTGCGGCGAGGGGCCATCGTCCAGAGTCAACGGCTCCACCTGGTTGAGCGTGTCGCCAGTGTAGCTCCACTGCAGCCGCACCCACGCGTTGTCCGCACTGAACCATTGAACCGGCCAGTCGAACTGGGCGTACATCGAACCCTTGAACTCGGGCGACAAGGGCAGCCGCGAACCAGCCGGCACAACGGTGCCGATTTCGACATCCTCGTCCAGCTTGGCGTCGAGCCAGGTGGCATTGGCGCCGATCGTCAGGCCCTGGGTCGCCGCCCAGTCAAGTGCCACTTCGAGGCCCTTCGAGGACGCATTGCCGACGTTGGCCACCACCTTCTGCCAGGGCTGCCCGCAATTCGGCTCGGGCGGCGACGTATCCCCGCCGCAGGGCCGGTTGCTCGGATCCACCACCTCGAGCTGGTAGTTCTCCCACTTCATATCGAAATAGGTCGCGTTCAGGCGGACCCGGCCTTCGGCAAACGTATTCTTGGTGCCGATCTCGAAGTTCTTGAGCTTGTCGGCATCGTACTGCTGTGGGAAGAACGGCAGGCCGCGGCCACGGTTGGTTCCTCCCGGCCGGAAGCCCTCGGAGTACAGCCCGTAGATCATGTTGCGGTCGGTAAGATTCCACGACAGGCTGACCTTGGGCACCCAGTCGTTCTCGGCACTGGTGGGATTCGAAGTACCCTCGTCAGTCGGGGTGTAGCGTGGCAATTCGACATGGTACTGCTTGTCCATGGG
>JAPHSB010000138.1 GCA_026193295.1 Lysobacterales bacterium | reverse complement strand
CTTGGGCAGCATGGGGCCGGCCTCCATGCTGGTGTGGATTTCGTCGCCGGTGCGGTCCAGGAAGCCGGTATTGATGAAGACCACGCGACCCTTGGCCGCCCGGATGCATTCTTTCAAGTTAACCGTCGTGCGGCGTTCCTCGTCCATGATGCCGACCTTGACCGTGTGACGTGCGAGGCCAAGGGCGTCTTCGATGCGGTCAAACAACTCGTTGGTGAAGGCGACTTCCTCGGGCCCGTGCATTTTCGGCTTGACGATGTAGACGCTGCCGCAGCGGCTGTTGGGCCGCGTGGTATCGCCCTTGAGGTTGTGCATGGCGCACAACACCGTGACCATGCCGTCCAGGAAGCCTTCGGGGATTTCCCGGCCCTCTGGATCCAGCACGGCAGGCGTGGTCATCAGGTGCCCTACGTTGCGCACCAACATCAGGCTGCGGCCGGGCAGTGTGATCGGCTCTCCCGCCGGTGAGGTGTAGGCGCGGTCCGGCTCGAGGTTGCGGGTCATCATCTTGCCGCCTTTCTGGAAGGTATCCTCGAGGTCGCCTTTCATCAGGCCCAGCCAGTTGCGGTACACGTTGACCTTGTCCGCCGCGTCCACCGCGGCGACGGAGTCCTCGCAGTCCTGGATGGTGGTCATCGCGGACTCCAGGAAGATGTCTTTCAGGCCCGCTGTGGACATCTTGCCAACCGCGTGGTTGCGGTCAATCTGTAACTCGATGTGCAGGCCATTGCTGCTCAGCAGGATGCGCTCCTCCTCACCAACGTGGGTGAAACCGGCAAACTGTTCCGGCCGGGCCAGCGCGGTCGAGTTACCGTCCTGCAAAACTGCGCGCAGCACGGTGGGGCTGACGGACGGGTCGATTTCGTATTGCGCCACCTCGCCGTGCCGCCCTGCGGCCAGTGGCACGACCCGGTCGAGCAGTTCGGCAGCCTTTTCGATCACCCGGGCGCCGCGCACCGGGTTGAACCGTGTGCCCTTTTCACAGCCGTTTTCCTCGGAAATCACGTCCGTGCCGTAGTAGGCGTCATACAGGCTGCCCCAACGGGCATTGGCGGCATTGAGCGCATAACGCGCGTTGCTGACCGGCACGACCAGTTGCGGTCCGGCGATATGGGCGATTTCCGGGTCCACGTCGGCGGTCGTGATCTGGAAATCTTCACCTTCGGGGACCAGGTAGCCGATCTCCCGCAGGAATTGCTTATATGTCGGTGGATCGATGGCCCCTGGCCGCTGGTGGTGCCAAGCATTGATCTGTTTCTGAATTTTTCTACGCTTTTCCAGTAGTTCGCGGTTTTTAGGTGCAAGATCGGAGATTATACCTGCAAGTTCAGCCCAAAAGACAAGCGGATCAACGCCCGTCCCGGGAGCAATTTCATCGTTGATCAGCTGATGGAGCTCGGCGGCGACGGACAGGCCGTCCTGGTTGATTCTAGCGCTCATAGTGCAAAAACCTTTGAAGAATGGTGATGTCTGGATGCCTCCCGCGAGCCGGGTCCATCCGGTCGCGGGAACGCCGTTACTGCTGTTGGCTGGCGTAGTAGTTCAGCAAAGCATCGATGTCGCCCTGAGCGAGGTCATCGACAGCGGACTCCATGGCCGGCGGCACCAGGTGCTCACCCGTCGGCACGAATTTCAGGGCCTTGCGGAGATAAGGTGTCCATTGGCCGGCCAGCCGGGGGCCTCTGTCCGGAACCGTCCCGCCCTGCTCGTGACATTGCTCGCAACGCTGCTGATGCAGTGCGGCGCCCCTGGCGGCCAGGTCGGGGTCGAACGGCTGGTTGGCCGTCTGGAAGGGTTGCGCGCTGTAGTGTGCGCTCAGCGCCTTGATGTCTTCGCTGGTGAGGCCTTCGGCCACCTGACACATGTCGGTTTTCGGGCGGGAAGTGTCGCCATGGCGGAAACTGCTTTTGATGCAAGGGCGGCCCCAGACTTGGTACGAGCGCAGCGTTTTCTCGATAAAGGTAGCGTTCTGACCCGCGATCGTCGGGACGTCGCTGTCTGACGATATGCCGCCGGAGCCGTGGCAGTCCTCGCATTGTGCCAGCAGTTCGTCGACGTCCGCGCCGGCTACCGGTCCGGACAGGGCGAGCGACAGGGTGAAAATGGCAATAGTGAACGGTCTCATGCGGCCTCCATACCTGCTTTCCTGAGTATGACTATAGGGTTGCCAGCCCGATTGTACATTGACCCATATCACCGCGCAGGGGGCTGTAAATGCGCGCCTTTTCGCTGCAGCCGGAGCAGCCAGGCGATGACCACAACACCCCCCAGGGCAATGCCGCCGAGAAACATGAAATAGTGCTGGTGCCCCGCCAGTCCGGGCGCCTGATCGAGGATGCGGCCGGCAATCGGCGCGAAGAAGATTTCCGGCGTAAAACCGATAAACGACACCGCTCCCACGGTTGCGCCGGTCAGGTGGCGCGGCGTTCGGGTTTCTTCCAGCAACGCGAAGTAGACACCCCGCAAGGCGAACGCGGCGAAGAAGCTGGCGAAGAAATTGGCGTAGATGATCGGCAACCAGGCCGGCGAGGGTACGGCTATCGCCAGCAGTGCATAGCACACAACCAACCCCCCGAATGCGACGGCGATGGCGCGCCCGGCGCTGAAGCGGTCCGCGGCCACGCCGGTCAGCACGGCGGCGAGGGGCCGCAGGTACGAGGCCCAGGCCGTCAGCCGGGCGGCTTCGATTTCGTCGAGCCCGAGCACCTGGACGGCATACAGCGAATAGTTGTCCAGGCCCTTGAAGGCGCAATAGGCGCAGATGATCACGGCGGCTTGCGCCCACACCATGGGGCGCCGCAGAACCAACAGCATCGAATCCAGTAAGCGGCTGCGCGCCTTCACCTCGGCATCCACGGAATCCGGAACAAGGAACCAGGCCAGCACGCCACAGGCGGCCGTGGCCGCGGTGTAGAGGAGGATCACGGCACGCAGGCCCTGCCGGCGCTCGATATCGGCGTCCAACAATCCGTCCAGCGGCAGATACAGGGTCAGTACGGTGACCGCGGTCATCGCCACGCCGGCGGCGACCAGGCCGCGCCCGCCGTCGAGGATACCGAAGGCGACGCCCTGCGACCGGTGGCCGCCCCAGTCACGGGTGGCCCGGATCAGGGCGCCCCAGAACAACAGGATCGTCGTGACACCCCAGTAGCCGTAGAGCAGCGACATTTCCACGACCCCGGGAAAGGTCGCCATGTAAAGCCCACCGACGGCGGTGGCGAACAGCGAGAGGCTCATCAGCTTGCGGGCGGGATAGCGGTCGGCCAGCGCGCCGCCCGGGAAATAGGCCAGCATGGCCATCACGCCATAAACGGCGAATGCATCACCCAGCTGCGTGTTGCTGAATCCAAAGGCCTCCAGCAGGGTCGGCCGAAAGAACCGCGCGGTGTGGAACGGCAGGCTGAAAATCATCTCGCCGGCCAGGATCAGGACCAGGATGTGAAGGATCCGCTGCATCGGGGAATTATAGGGTTTGGGGCCTCGCGGTGCCGGATGGCGTATCATCTGAAGCATGGCAATACGCTCTGCCAGGGCAGCGCAGAGGGCGACAGGTTGAAGCTATCCATTTTCGGCAAGAGATTCGCCAGCGATTCGGGCATCGTCGGGTTGATGGACGACCTCGGTAATGCGCTTATCGAGAACCCGGACATGATCATGATGGGGGGTGGTAACCCCGGCCGCGTGCCTGCGATGGAGGCCGCTTTTCAACGGCAACTCGAGGCCGTCATGCGGGATCCGCAGCAGCGGCATCGCTCGTTCGGGCTCTACCAGGCGCCGCAGGGCGATTTGGGGTTTCGGCAGGCCGTGGCGGACTTGCTGGCTGGCGAGTTCGGCTGGAAGTTGGGCGCCGGCAACATCGCGGTCTCCAACGGGAGCCAGTCGGCTTTCTTCACGTTGTTCAACATGTTCGCCGGCGATATGCCGGACGGCAGCCGCCGCAGGATTCACCTGCCACTGACGCCCGAATACCTGGGTTATGCCGACAGCGGGCTGTCCGAGCCGTTTTTCAGCGCAACCCGCCCGGAAATCGAGCTGCTCGATAAGGACCTGTTCAAGTACCGGGTCGACTTTTCACGCCTTGAGCTGGACGACAGCGTGGCCGCGCTCTGTGTTTCGCGGCCCACCAACCCCACCGGAAATGTGTTGACCGACAATGAAATCGCCCACCTGGACGAGATTGCCGAAGAGCGTGGGATACCGCTGATCATCGATGGCGCTTATGGGCTGCCGTTTCCCAACATCCTGTTCACGGAGGCACGGCCGCACTGGAACCAGAACACCATCCTCGTGCTGAGCCTGTCCAAGCTGGGCCTGCCCGGCGTGCGCACCGGTATCGTCGTGGCGCGCGAGGAGATCATTCAGGCCTTCGCCAACGCCAACGGCATCCTCAACCTGGCCTGCGGCAACATCGGGCCGGCGATCGCTAAAGGGCTGTTCCGCAGCGGCGAAATCCTCAACCTGGGCCGTGATCACGTCAGGCCGTTCTACCGGTCGCGGGCACAGTTGGCAGTGCAGGCATTTCGCGAGCGCCTTGCCGGCTTGCCGTTCCGTATCCACAAACCGGAAGGGGCGTTCTTCCTGTGGCTCTGGTTCGACGGCCTGCCCATCGGTTGCCAGGTGCTTTACGAGCGCTTGAAGGCGCGCGGCGTCCTGGTCGTGCCCGGGCACCATTGCTTCTTCGGGCTGGATGAGGACTGGCCCCATCGGCACGAGTGCATTCGGGTGTCTTACGTGCAGGATGAAGCAGCCGTGCGCCGAGGCATCGAACTGATCGCTGACGAGGTCAGAAAGACCTACGCGGCCGGAGCCTGAACGCCGCTCTGTTGCGAAAGACTAAACGGCCGGATGCCGCTGGTGCCAGCGGGTCGCTCGCTCGTAGGCGTGGCCAAAGCGGCACAAGGTCGGCTCGGACAGGCGTTTGCCCATGAACTGCAGGGCGTAGGGCCGTCCGTCGCCGGCAACGCCGCAGGGCACCGTGAGCGTCGGTGTGCCGGCGAAGTCCGCCGGGACGGTGAACTGCATCTGCACCGCCGCGAACAGGGGCTCGATGGCTTCCCTGTCGCCATACAGCGTGGCCTGCTCGACGGGAAAGGTCATCCCGCCGGAGGGGCAGATCATCGCGTCCACGCTTTCCAGGACGGCATTGAACTGCTGGCTGAATGCAGCACGCAGCTGCCTGGCGCCCGCGTATTGCTCGTCTGTGATCGATTCGCCGACGGCCAGGAAGTCACGGAAGAAGGGACCGAATGCGTCGGCGTTGGCTGCGAATTTCGCCGCGTGTGCCTGGTGCGCTTCGCGAGCGCAGAGCGCGAACCAGGCATCGCCGATAAGTGCGGTTTCCGCCGGCATGCGCACTTCGACGATGTCGGCGCCGAGGCCTTGCAGCGCGTCCAGCGCCTGCTCTATCGCCACCACCAGGCCGGCATCGGTGCCGGTGCCGGCAAATGCCGGGTCGTAGCCCACGCGCAGACCGCCGATTCCGGAATCCAGTACGGCCAGCAAGTCGGGCAGGGATTCCTGCAGGGAGGTCGGGTCATTCTCGTCATAGCCGGACATCGCCTGCAGCATGGCGGCCGCATCCGCCACTCGCCGGGTCATCGGACCCACGTGGTCCATGCTTTCGGCCAACGGCAGCACGCCGTAGCGGCTGACCCGGCCATAGGTCGGCTTCAGGCCGACAATACCATTGGCCATCGATGGGAAGCGGATCGAACCGCCCGTATCCGAGCCGAGCGAAGCGAAGCACAATCCTGCGGCGGTGGCCACACCAGAGCCGCTGGACGAGGCGCCCGACCAGAGGCTGTCGCCCCAGGGATTGACCGGGATATCGAAGTCGGGGTGATAGCCAGCCATGGCGCCCTCGGTCAGGTTGAGCTTGCCGAGCAGCACCGCCCCAGCCTGCTCCAGTCGGCTGACCACGGTGGCGTCGAAATCCGGAACGAAGTCCCGGTAGGCGACCATTCCGCCCATGGTGCGCGTGCCCGCGGTATAGCACAGGTCCTTGACAGCGATCGGCATGCCGTGCAGCGGCCCGCGATACTGGCCGGACGCCATTTCCCGCTCCGCGCGGCGGGCTGCCGCCAGGGCGCGGTCGGTCGTGACCGTTGCATAGCTCTTGAGACGGCCGTCGAACGCCGAGATGCGTTCCAGCATGTGCTGCGTCAGCTCCACCGGCGAGACCTCCCGCGCTTCCAGCAGGCGCGCGACCTCGCCGAGACTGCGAAAATGCAGGTCATCAGGCAGCGCCGGGCCTGGCAGGGTTTCTGCCGCGGGCGGCGGCAATTCCGCAGCCGGTTCACGCGAACAGGCGGCCAGGGTGCCGGCGACTGCGGCGCCGCCCAGCAGGGTCAGGGCTTCGCGTCGGGTCATCGTCGAATCCGCTTCAGCCGGTTGCATGGAGGGACTATCGGGCTGCTTGCTGCTCATCATCGGGCTCTCCGGCGGGGTTTCCCCAATGGTATCATTCCGGGGCATTCCCCAATCAAGCCAAGGTCCAGGAGTACGCCCGGTGACACCCCATGCATTCGTCGAACGCTTCGGCCGCGAGCAGGCCAGCGCCATCCTGCGCACCAACGACCAGGACAAGGCGGCGCGGGCCATGGAAGCCGCGGTGCGCGGCGGCTTCACGATCATTGAATTCACGCTGAGCATCCCCGGCGCCTTCGAACTGGTGCGGGAATTCTCTCAGCGCGAGGGACTGGTCGTGGGAACCGGAACGGTCATGGACGAGCATGAGGCACGGCAGTCGGTCGCGGCAGGCGCGCGCTTCCTGGTGTCGCCGGTGGTGGATGAGGCAGTCATCGCCGCCGCCGAGGAGTTGGAAGTGGCCTGCATGCCGGGGTGCCACACACCCACCGAGATGCTGCGGGCCCACCGCGCCGGGGCTCAGCTGTGCAAGCTGTTCCCGGCGCCCGCTGGCGGCCCGGCCTGGGTCAGGTCGGTATTGGGCCCGATGCCGCAATTGAAAATCGTGCCGACCAATGGGGTGGACGAGCGCTATGCCGAGGACTGGATTGCCGCCGGCGCCTTCGCGGTCGGCTTCGTCAACACCCTTTTCGAGCCGGCCGATATCGCGGCCGACCGCTGGGACGCCATCGAAGCACGGGCGAGGCGTTGCCTGGCCGCGGCCCGCGGCACCGCCTGAGAGGTTGGCCCCGATTGAAACGCTTCCAGGAAGCCATCCGCAACCGGCCATTCACGGTCACTGCTGACCTGGCATTGGACCGCGGTAGCGACGCGGAAGGGATCCGCCGGCAGGCCCGTCTACTGGGCCCACTGGTCGATGCGCTCCAGGTGCCGGATGCTCACGACGGCCGCCTGCAGATGTCCGGGCTGGCTGCCGCGGCAGTCTTGTTGAATGAAGGCATTGACCCGCTGGTGCATGTCACCGGCCGCGACCGCAACCGCATCGCCCTCGAAAACGACCTGCTGGGGCTGGGTGCGCTGGGCGTGACCAGCCTGTTGCTGACGCGCGGCGAGGAATTGCCGTCGGGCTACAAGCCGCCGACCCGGCAGGTGCTGGAGTTGAGTGGGGAAGACCTGGTCACGACGGCTTTGCAGCTGGGTGAGGACGAGTCCATTCCCGCCGCGCCGGAGTTCTGTATCGGCACCGCAGCGACGGTTTTCGCGCCGAAGAAGGCCTGGACACCGAAGTCACTATTGATGCGTGTCGACGCCGGGGTCGCTTTCATCCAGACCCAGGTCTGCTTCAACATGAAGGCGCTGCGGCGCTACATGACCCACCTGGTCGACTCGCGGCTGACCTGGCGCTGCGCGGTCATCGCCAGCCTGGCCGTGCTGCCCGACGCGGCTACCGCACGGGTCATGCGGCACCATCTGCACGGCACCGTGATGCCGGAGAAAGTTGTGCAGCGCATGGCGCAGGCGGCCGATCCGGAACAGGAGGGCATTCGCCTGGCCGCGGAGAAGATCCAGCGGCTGAGGGAGATCCCGGGCGTGTCGGGCGTCAACCTGATGACGCCGGGT
>JAPHSB010000342.1 GCA_026193295.1 Lysobacterales bacterium | reverse complement strand
CCACTGACCGGTCGGAATGGATGCAATTGAGCCGCGCACAATCTCTGACACGTTGGCCATTATAGGCAGCGAGAGGGCGAAGGTTGCCTTTGCCCAGCCGGACACTTCGATACGGGTATCTCCAATGCGAATGAAGAACGGCAGCAGGAGCATGAAATAGAACAGCAGGACCAGCCAGGGAGAGTTGCGGAACAATTGCGTTATGGCCCACGAGCCGCGAGAGATGAAGCGGTTGGGCGAGACCTGGCCAAGACCGAGCCACAGCCCCATGAAGGTGCCAAGTGCCATGGCAATGAAACTGACAACGATGTTCAGAACGAAACCACCAAATTCGCCTTCCGGGCCAAACATCATCAAGGGTGTCCACTTGACCAGGGTTTGCCATACAGTCTGGCCTTGAGTGCTGACCATTTGGGCGGCAGCGCTGTCAATGAGTATCCACGAGATCAGCACCAGCGCCAGCGAGATCAACACGGCGCCGCCGACCAGCAGCAGGCGCGACCCCAGTGCGTGGCGGAAGCTGGAAGGCCTGATGCGTATCCGCCACAAGAGCAGCGACGGCAACAGCCCCAGCAGACCCACATATGCGAAAAACCTGGGCGTGAGCAGGTCCGCCGATTCGGCCGAGTTGGTCGCCATCACGTTCACCAGCATGTCCTGGTCGATGATGACGTTGTAGGTATCCATGAAATAGGCGCTCACCGCCGAAATCAGCAGCAGCAGGATCAGTACCGGTTTCAGCAGCGGTCGAAATGACAGCAGGGAGAGAAACAGCAGTGTCGTGCACCACAGGACCAGCGCCAGCGAGAGCATGTGCAGCAGGCCCCACGGCGTATCGGCGAAGGTCACTGCCAGGTTGCGGAAAAAGGCCAGGTTCGCGAACGCCGTCAGGAACAGGGCGGTGGCGAGCAGGAACTGGTTCGTGCTCCACTGAAATCGAAGACCGTGCGTGTCCTGCATACGGCTATCCTTCTTCGCTCTCGGCGGCTGGCGCCAATGCAGGCCGAGATGAGGGCCAGCGTTGGGGGCGGAACAGCAGGAACAGGCCCAGCGCGCCGAACCAGCACAGGCTCAGTGTCCACAGGTCGTGTGACAGGAAATGAGCCCCGCGCGCCTGTTGTCCGAAGGCGAAGACGAAGCCGACCACCAGGCCTGGCAGCAGGAACAGCGCCGGCCGTCGCGCATAAAGATAGGCCGCGAAGTAAATCGCCAGCAGGGCAAACCCCCCCGACGCGTGACCGGCGGGAAAACAGTGGCCGCTCTCGGCGAGGCCGAAAGTGTATTCGAAATTGTGCTGGTACACCGCGTCGCCGCCATACCGCGTCAGATCCCAGGGGCAGGGCACCGGGCTGAATCGCTTCGAACTGGCGATCAGGGAGGGCAGGACCGCCATGCTGGTGAGCAGGTAGGTCATGGGCAGGCGCCAGCGCCTCAGGCTGTCGACGCGGAAACTCAGAGCGATCAGCGCCAGCAGGAGCAGGCCAAACGCGATCAGCAGTTGCTTGCCGTGGTGGTGGATGACGTCGTAGGCCAGCCAGTGGTCGCGCCAGGCCCAGTGGCCGCCTTCGATGGCGAACCATTTGTCCGCCAGCCACAGGTCAACGGACGTCTGCTCGAGCACGGTGAGCAGCGTTGCCGCGACAGCGAGTGGCAGAACCAGGTGGGTCACCCAGAAGCGCTTCTCGGGCGGCCAGGAGCGGCGCCTGCCCGGGTCAGGAATCATGCTCGGGAAGTCCGTTGCTAAGAGGTGCTGTAGCTTACTCCGAGCGACGTTAAAGTACCGTGAGAAACAACCGAAAAAGGCGTTAAGGCCAACCCTGAAAATAACGCTTGCGCTGGCCGGGGAAAGGCCTAAAATGCGCCGCCGGCCTTGCCGTCCCTGCCACCCGCCGATGGATCGAGTGGTTGCTTTCACGCCATGCACCTGCACAGAGCAGGCCTGAGGAAAATTCACCTGGATGAACCGATTCTCGATTGCGGACAAAGCCGCTGAAACGCCTTTTCGCGAGTTGGTTGAGCAGTATGGCTCGCCCCTGCTGGTGCTGGACTGCAACGTGTTGCGTCAGCGGTACCGGGCCCTGCAGGACGCGCTGCCGGGCATCAGCCTGTTTTACGCCATCAAGTCCCTGCCGGAGCGCTCTGCGCTGGCGGCGCTGGCCGCCGAAGGCGCCAATTTCGACATCGCGACCACGGGTGAGATCGAACTGCTGCGCAGCATCGGCGCCGACCCGGCCGCCACCATCCACACGCACCCGATCAAGCGCGACCGGGACATCCGCGACGCCCTGGATTTCGGTTGCACGACATTCGTCGTGGACAACATCGACGAGTTGGCCAAGTTCGAGGCCTATCGCTCAAGCGCTCGCGTCCTGCTGCGCGTCTCGTTCCGCGGCAAAGAGGTCAAGAGCGACCTGTCGCGCAAGTTCGGTTGCGATCCCAGGGACGTTCCGTGGATGCTGACGCAGGCTGCCGTGCTGGGCATAGAGGTGGTCGGGCTGAGCTTTCACGTCGGCTCGCAGTCGGCCAATAGCGAAGCCCATGTCGAGGCCGTCAGAGCCTGCCGGGACTATTTCGGCGACGCCACCCTGGCCGGCTCGGAGCACCTGCGGATCCTCGATATCGGCGGCGGTTTTCCGGCCGACTACAGCGGCCATGGGCTCGATCTGGCGGAGTTCTGCCGGCCCATCAACGAGGCCCTGGAAAGCTACCCGGAGCACGTGCGGATCATCGCCGAGCCGGGTCGCGTGCTGAGCGCACCTTCGATGCGCTCCATCAGCACCGTGATCGGGCGCGCGCGGCGCGGGGATGCAACCTGGTACTACCTCGATGACGGGGTCTACGGCGCTTACAGCGGCCAGATCTTCGACCACGTCCAGTACCCCATCACCGTGTTCTGTGACGCGAAGAGCGTTTCGGCGGGCGTGCTGGCCGGGCCGACCTGCGACAGCATCGATGTTGTCCTCGAGGACGAGCAATTGCCGGCGCTGGAAATCGGGGATCTGGTGGTTGGCGCGATGATGGGGGCGTATACGCTGGCTTCGGCGAGCGAGTTCAACTCGATTCCCAAGCCCCGCGTGGTTGCCATCGACGCGCCGGTGCAAGACAGCGAAAACGTCAGCCTGCTGCTGGCCGAAGCCTGACACGCAAATTCTGATCATGGCCCGGTGCCGGCGGGCCGCGACAATTCAGAAATTCACTGCCGCTTCGTCGGGACCCAGTGCTCGGCGGCCCGGGCGATCGGCTGCTTGACGACCGGCGCACCCAGCCCATGAACAATGCGCTGCACCGGTTGGTCGATGTGGCTGAAGAACTTCTTCCATCCCGTGCACAGGTAATTCAGGCCCGGTTCGCCGCTCTCCGAGCGGATAAAGCGGTTTTTCGGGCATTCGCCGAAGCAGGTGAACTGGTAGTCACATTCGCGGCAACACTGCGGCAGCAACCCTTCCTTCATTCTGCCGAAGTTCTCCTGGCGGGCTGAAAACGCCATTTCCGTCAGGGGCTTCTCGGTGATGCCGCCGATTCGGTATTCGGGATAGACGTAGTGGTCGCAGGCGTAGATGCTGCCGTCCCGCTCGCAGGCCAGGCCCTTGCCGCACATCGGCGCCAGGGTGCACATCGGCGCCACGTGGCCCA
Organism: Lysobacterales bacterium; assembly: GCA_026193295.1. Taxonomy (GTDB): domain Bacteria; phylum Pseudomonadota; class Gammaproteobacteria; order Xanthomonadales; family SZUA-36; genus CALKKN01. The sequence goes on along the minus strand of JAPHSB010000342.1, from coordinate 4,704 downwards.
TCCAGGTTTCCACGGCGGTCTCGAAGTAATTGACGTAAATGCGCCCGAGGTCTTTGCGGTACCACTCGTCGAACACCTGGCAGAGGAAATTGCCCCAGTCGACGGGGTCGACGCTCCACTCCTCCACGGCTGAGCCTTCGTTGCCGGGCCTTGCGTGCGGGGTGCCGACGATCGGCATCCGCGTGGGGTCCCAGTGTTGCGGCGCGGTATCCTCGAAGCCGATGGGCTCGACGATCGGGATGAACTGGATGCGCTTCGCCTTCACCTTGTCGCGCAGGAAACGGTAGACCACCAGCGGATGTTTGGCCGTGCTGCGGTTGACGCAACACAGCACGGCGAAATGCACCTTGTGTTTGCGCAGCAAGCGGGCCGCCCGGAACACGCGCTGAAAACTGCCGCGGCCATGCTGGTCCTTGCGGTATTCGTCGTGCAGCGCTTGCGGGCCGTCGATGGACAGGCCGACCAGCCAATTGTGGTCGTGCAGGAAGTGGCACCAGTCGTCGTCCAGCAGCGTGCCGTTGGTCTGCAGATCGTTCTCGCAGCGCACGCCCTCCGGGCAGTATTGAGCTTGTAGCGCCACCACCTTGCGGAAGAAATCGACGCCCAGCAGGGTCGGCTCGCCGCCTTGCCAGGAGAACACGACTTCCTCGTGGTTGTTGGCTTCGAAGTACTGGCGGATGAAGGCTTCGAGCGTCTCGTCGGACATCGCCCAGTGACGCGGCGTGCCCAGCAGGTCGGCCTTGGAGAGGTAGTAGCAGTACGTGCAATCGAGATTGCACATCGAGCCGATGGTCTTGACCATCACGTGCACGCGCCGGACCGGCATACCGTGGAACTGTGCAGGCTGCATTCTGCGTCTCCGCCTTCGTCAGCTGCCTGGCGGTTGCCTCATCGCAGCGCGCCTCGCTGAGTTACAGAAATTTAATGGGATTATTGCCAAATGTCATTTAACGGGCATAAAGCCTCCCGTACCACGGTTGCAGGCTCGAAAACTGACGAAGGTCATCATGATGCCGGCGACGAGGCTGATTCCAGCCCCGGCCAGCCCCGCCGGCAGCGCCTCACGACGCGCCACCAGGAGAACGGACAGACAGGCAAACCCGGGTTTGGCAACACTGAACTGTTCGACCTGATCGTTCCAAAAAGTACGATTGGGGAACCGGGCTCATGGGCCTGGGACCGCTGGTCACCGCACCCTAGTCAATGGTCCGCAGCCGGATTTCAATTCGGCGTGATGCCTCGGTATCTGCGAGGCCACCCAATGCCGTGCAGCGGTGCTCTCGCGGCATGGCGGCCGCCACCGACCGGGCGGCGTCTATGACCTGGTCCAGGGGAATGACGGCGTCGAAGCCGGCCAGCGCCAGGTTGGCGCAGGACAGGGCGTTGCTTGCCGCCATCACGTTTTTGCCCAGGCAGGGCACTTCCACGCGGCCGGCGACCGGGTCGCAGATCAAGCCCAGCATGTTCTGCAGGGCCATCGACGCCGCCCCGGTCGATTCCGCAAGGCTGCCACCCCTGCAGTCCACCAGGGCGGCGGCAGCCATCGCGGCGGCCGATCCGCCCTCGGCCTGGCATCCGCCGGCTTCGGCGGCGAAGGTCCAGCGCGTGGCAATGAAAATGCCGATGAGGCCGGCGGCCAACATGGCCTTGGCTACCGCCACATCGTCCAGGCCCAGGGCCTCACCGGCTGCTATGCAGGTCGCCGGCAGCGCCGCGCAGGCGCCCGCTGTCGGTGCCGCAACGATGACACCCATCGAACTCTTTACTTCCATCAGCGCCGCCGTATAGGGAATGATGCGGTCGAGCAGCCCAGCGTCGATCAGGGCTCCGGCCTGCAGGGCTTCTTCATATTTCCCACTTTGCGCACCCAGGATACGGTCCCGGTATTCCGTGCCCCGGAGGCCTTGCCGGATACTCTTGCGCAGAATGCCCACGATTTCTTGCATTCGTTCAACCAGCGTAGCCTCGTCGAGACCGCTGCGCGCCGACTCGTACTCGACCGCAAGCTGCCAGAGCGGTGTTCCGGACTGGGCTACCGCCAGCATTTCCTCGCAGCTTTGAAACGGTACCGACAGACCGCGCCGGGAGCGGACCGGCAGCACCGCGGAAAGTCGGTCGACCCGGAACGGCGTTGCGTTTGGAAACTGCTCTCGAAGCTCTGAATCGCGAACGTGTCGTTGAGCCTTGATCTGCACCAGGACAGCGGAGTCACTGGTCAGCAGGATCACCTCGTCTGCGTTCAACGATTCGCGCAGCGTTTCCGGGTCCGTTGCGGGGATCGAGTGGAACCAGGCCAGCGTTTCCTCGAAATCACCCCCGATGGATACGCGAACATCGTCAACCGCGGTGACCTCGACCATTCCGCCCCCGGTGGACACGGCGGTCAGCCGGCGCCGGCCGCTGGGGCCGTTGAGTTCCAGGTGGTAGGTGTTCGGGTGCGGATCATTCAGCTCCTGGTATTCGAACGTGCAGTGGACGCCATTTTCCGCCAGCCAGCGCGCGGATTCCGGCAGCCGTTCATCGTCGGCCTCCCAGCCCAGCACACCGCCGAACAAGCCCATGTCCGAGCCCTGGCTGCGGTGAGTCGTGGGCAAGGAACCGCGGGTGTCGAAGATGATCTCGATGGATTCCGTCGTGCCTGCCGCCAGGTCCCTCGCCAGCCTGCCGATGCGCAGCGCCGCCGCACAGTGGGAACTCGACGCGCCACGCATGACCGGCCCGATAACGTCGTTGAAAATGCTTGGGATCATGTCATCAGTGTAACCGACCGGGGCAGGAGAATCGCGAATGGCGCCCGGTCCCCTGCCGATGCACACGGCCCTTCTGCCGATGCCGCTAACCCGACCCAACGGCGACGCCTCGATCCGCACAGCCCGCCGCTTTGGTCTGCTGCTTATTATCAGGCTGGAGGTGCAAGCGGGCCCTGCTCAAGGCTAAGCGCGGGCTACACGCGGACCAGGTAGGGGCTGAAACAGCCCACCAGCAGCGGACCCGGGAACCCACCGATGAACTGCGCGCCGCCGATGACCGGCCGGCGCGCTGTTCATATCACGCTACTTGTCGCCCGCAGCCTTGGATATCGATTCCATCACGCGTTCGAGGTTGAAGCTGCCGGGTTTCTGGCGCGGCGGAAACTCGCGGAAGCTCTGCAGCCACTGGGCCACAAAGGCGCCGGCAGGTGCGAATACGAACATGTGATCCACCCACCACTGGTCATAGCCGATGCTCTCGTATTCTGCGCGTTCAAACGGGTCCATACGAAGGTTTGCCAGCATGGGCGCCCGCAAAACCTCGAATGGCTCGCGCCAGACATCGATACCTTCGGCATTCTGCTTGAGGAAGGTGATTTTCCAGTTGTTGTAACGCAGGGCGGCGACCTGACCGTCATCCGTCCAGTAGAGAAAGTCCTTGCGCGGCCAGGCGGCCTCGCCTTTCAGGGCCGGCATCAGGTTGTAACCGTCAATGTGCACCTTGTAGCTGCGGCCATTGGCTCGCTTACCCTTCAGCAGATCTTTCGAAACATTGGCATCGCCTGCCGCCGCGAGCAGTGTCGGCAGCATGTCTTCATGCGCCCCGATTTCATTGCTGATGGTGCCGGGCTTGACTACGCCGGGCCAGCGGATGGCGGTCGGCACGCGGAACCCGCCTTCCCATTGCGTGGCCTTCTCACCACGAAACATCGTGGTGCCGCCATCAGGCCAGCTGAAGACCTCGGCGCCATTGTCGGTCGAGTACATCACGATGGTGTTGTCAGCGATGCCCAACTCGTCCAGTTTGTCGAGCAACTGGCCGACCATGGCGTCATGCTCGACCATGCCGTCGGCGTATGTTCCGAGGCCCGTTTTGCCTTTCGACTCCTCTTTGAGATGAGTCCAGATGTGCATGCGGGTGCTGTTCCACCACACGAAAAACGGCTTGTCCGCCTTGACGGCCCGTTCCATGAAGTCAATGGCTGCCGCGGTGACTTCTTCGTCCACGGTTTCCATGCGCTTGATGGTCAGTGGGCCGGTGTCTTCGATTCGCCCGTCCGCATAACTGTGGATGACGCCGCGGGGGCCGAACTGCTTCTTGAATTCGGGATCCTTCGGATAGTCAGGATGTTCGGGTTCCTGTTCCGCATTCAGGTGGTACAGGTTGCCGAAGAACTCGTCGAAGCCGTGGTTGGAAGGCAGCATCTCGTCGCGGTCGCCCAGGTGATTCTTGCCGAACTGGCCGGTCATGTAGCCTTGGTCCTTCAGCAGGACGGCAATCGTCGGGTCCTCGACCTTCATCCCTTCCGGTGCGCCCGGCAGGCCAACTTTTGTCAAGCCGGTTCGCATGGGCGACTGGCCGGTGATGAAGGCTGCGCGGCCGGCGGTGCAGCTCTGCTGACCGTACCAGTCGGTGAACACGACGCCCTCTTTGGCGATGCGGTCGATATTGGGCGTCTGGTAACCCATGATCCCCATGTTGTAGGCGCTGACATTGAACTGGCCGATGTCGTCACCCCAGATCACCAGGATGTTGGGTTTGTCGGCTGCGAATGTCATCGCTGCCGGTAAGAAAATCGCCGCCAGGGCGACGATACGGAAAAGCAGAACACTCATTACTCTCTCCTAGGGATTCCGGGGAACTGCAGGCCGAGGGATAGTCCCTGTTCAAGGTACCTCGTTGCAACTTCGAAGTATTGCGATTTTGGACGCAAAAGTCCATATACGGGCAAGT
>JAPHSB010000015.1 GCA_026193295.1 Lysobacterales bacterium | reverse complement strand
GCCCGGGCTGAGTTTAACTCTAATTACCCGAATAACATCAACCACATAGGTAGGTCCGACCCCATAGTGCAAACCATAGTGCAAAAATGAATAGCTCAAGCAAACAAAACGAGATATCCAATAGGCAGAATAACCGGGACGGGTGGTACCTGCTATTTGGCTGCTGGCTGATCGCCTCAGTGGCCACGCTTGGGAGCCTTTTCCTGGACAAGGCCGTTGGAATTGAGCCCTGTTCGCTATGCTGGTACCAGCGAATATTCATGTATCCGCTGGTTCTAGTACTTTTGACGGGACTTCTGCCCCTGGATCGTCGTGTCACGCGGTATGCGTTGCCTCTGGCCTTTTTCGGTTGGATGACGGCTTTCTACCATCTGCTGATGTATGTTGGTATCGTCCCCGAATCGCTACAACCCTGCGGTAGCGGGCCGTCTTGCGTGCAAGATGATCTGGGTTTGTTTGGGTTCGTCAATATTCCGATGCTGTCGTTGCTTTCATTCTCGGTGGTCATCGGTTTGCTTCTTGTGTTCATGCAAAGGACAAAACAGTGAACAGAAACATTTTGATTCTCGTGGCTGCTGCGGTGATGGTTGGCGGATTTGTCATCGCTATGCTCGCCCTTGAAAGCCGAGACATGAGTAACGCTCAAACAACGGCGAAATTAAATTCCTCGAGACTGGTCAGAGAACACTCGCCAATGGCTGGAAACGGAGACGCTCGCGTCACTATCGTGGAGTTCTTCGATCCCGCTTGTGGCACGTGCCGTGCATTTCATCCGATCGTCAAGGGCATCTTGCGTGACAATCCGGAGAAGGTGAATCTTGTCGTTCGATACCTGCCACTTCACCCCGGATCGGCAGATGTTGTGAAGATACTCGAAGCGGCTCGATTGCAGGGAAAGTTTTGGGAAGCACTGGAAACCGCTTATGCCACCCAAGGGACGTGGGCAATCAATCACCAGTCATTTCCAGAATTGTTTTGGAGAAGCATATCGAGTGTTGGACTTGATCCTGAGCAGGTCTCAAAGGATATGCAAAGCCCGGCTGTCTCACAGAACATTCAGCAGGACACAGAAGATGGGCGGGCGCTTGGTGTAGACAAAACCCCGGGTTTCTTCGTCAACGGCAAACCGTTGGTCGAATTCGGGCAAATGCAGTTGCTTCAATTGGTGAATGAAGCTCTGGAGCGCGAGTACGGAGGCTAATTGCCGCGTAAACGTAACAGTAATGCCCATGGGTGCTGACAACGCCTAATTGACGTGACGCCATCGAAATTGCGCGGCGAGTGTCACCGCCGAAGATTCATCGGGCAATAGCGTGCGCGAGTTTTTGTCGGGTGATGGTTGGCAAGAAAACAAATGATGTGCCGAGAGGGAGGCAATATGGCGTGGCCTGCATTGGGCAGACCGCGTTACCCCTTACAATCATGTTCTGCCTCTGGCCGCTTGCGGGCGGATCGCAGATGCGTGCACGCAAGCCCCGTTCCGGGTCTCTTAGCGGCTCTCGGGGTCTATTCCAGCGCCTTTGCCGCTTCTGCTGGAATAGCGGAACTGGTTTAGGGCCAGATTTGATGAGCGCGGGGTTCTGCTTTCGGTTGGGAGGGCAAATCACGGATGCTTGAATTTTCCGGCAGCGCACCACGCATTGTCCGTAGCAAATTGAAGCGACGTCAGGTTTGAAACACGGTTTTTGCAGCCTACGCAGACGTGGCCACCCTGTCTTGCACGGTGGGTCCAGGTAAATTCTCGAGCTTCACATATACTGCTACGATCAAAACACAAAAATGGAGAGTCCAGGATGCCTGAATCAACCAAAATCAGCCGTCGCTTCATGCTGACAGCGGGCGCCGGCATCGCCGCGAGTGTCGTTAGCGCGAACGTCGTGGCAGGAGTTGCGTCATTGACGCCGGAAAATCCCGAAGGTCCGTTCTACCCAAAACACAAGCAGTTGGACAAGGATACTGACCTGACAGTGATCCAGGGCCACACAGAACGCGCACACGGGCAGGTGATTCATGTCACAGGCCGCGTTGTCGACGAACAGGGACAACCGTTGGAAGGAGCCTTGGTGGACATCTGGCAAGCCAACACGTACGGCCGTTACGACCATGAGGATGATCCCGCAACTGCCCCGCTCGACCCCAATTTCCAGGGTTGGGGTATGGTGAAAACTGATGCGGACGGACGATATTCATTCACAACGATCAAACCGGGCGCCTACGCCGTTGATTCAAATTGGAGCCGACCGCCGCATATTCACTTCAAAATTTCGCGCCGCGGGTACCATGAACTGACGACGCAGATGTATTTTGCGCATGAAACGCTGAATGAAAACGATCGGCTGCTGCTTGGTGTCGACGAAAAAGTCCGGAAACTTCTTGTTGTGGACTTTCAGCACAGGGACGGAATTCTTGAGGGCGACTTTCCGATCACCCTCGCAAAGGTGACTTGAGTCGCAGACCCCTGCTCCCAAAACCTGGAATATTCTTCACGCAAAGTCCAGACCCAGAACTTTGCACCGTTGAGGCGGGGGTCTCCCTTGGGTCGTTAGCGGCCCCAATCATCTTCATAACCATCAGTTCCGGTGTTGGGCAACAAGCAGAATTGCGCTGACCGCAGGTTGCGTCATAGGTAAATTCTCGACTCGACCAGAAGGGGACATTCGCTTTTCAACCACCCTTCTCAGGCGGCTCGTCGTATGGGTATGTTAAGTGACCGTAGCGGATTACGAGGACCGTGAAGGCCAGGATCAGGGCGGCAGCGGAGACACCAATGATTTTCCAGGCGTCCATGTCCTTCATGTCCAAGATCAGGTACCGTGCCAAGGCGACGATGGCTATGTACAACGGCATTCGAACCGGCAATTTGCCGGAGTCCAGATAGATGGACACCATTGCCAGAATCTCAAGGTAGATAAACAGTAACAGCAGGTCCGCCAGCGTGACGGTGCCGTTAACCCACATCACTTTTATCTCTATGCCTACCGCGATGACGGTAGAGATCGCAATGATTATCAGGCCAATGTCTTGCACCCAGGTAAGCGTCGTATGTCCAATGTCGCTGATCTTGTTCATGGGGTTCATTGTGATGTTCCGGCTATGCGAAAAATGAAGCTTGTAAACAGTTTAAGCGGCTACTTGGCTTGATTCCAATTCGCCTGGTCATCTCTCCCCGCATCACTTCCTCCGTCACCCGATTTCGTCCCCGGTACTGGCTGAATTCTGACCACGCCTGAAAAAACGGGTCCAGCTTGCAGTGCCGGGTTTCGAGCTCAGCGGAGGATCTGATTTTGGGAGCGCAGCAGTCGAAAAGGGTCGGGAGCGGAGATTGCCTGACGAGGTGAGCGCAGCTCCGCTATTGAGCGGAAAGCAGAACCCGATCCGCCGGGGATTCCTTCAGTGAACGCTTCGGCTAACGGCCGAGGCTGTGTGAAAACTCTTGGGCTGTTCACTGCCTGAGATGATGTTCAAACAGCCAATGAAATTGCGTTGAAGGGGTGCTGGTCACATAACGG
>JAPHSB010000283.1 GCA_026193295.1 Lysobacterales bacterium | reverse complement strand
TAACCAACCAATTGACCAGCGCACCGCCACCGCGCGAGACGGAGCCCAGCATACCCAGCAAGGCAGACCCGGCCTCCTTCCAGTATTTCCTGGCGGCATCGCCGAGGCTCTGCGCGTCCAGTTCCAGCGAACCCAGGCCGAGCTTGCCTTGCAGCCACGGCATGGCAGTACCCACCAGCCACTCGAACATGTCGGGCGCGCGCTCGACCAGATGAATCACCTGGTCGCGCAAGAGCGGCAGGACGATCAACAGGCCCAATACGAAGGCGGCCACCATCAGGGCGAAGACGCCCAGCACAGCAACGGTGCGGCTGACCGGCCACTTGAACAGCTTCAGTCGCTGCAAGCGGTCGACCAGTGGATCGCCCATGTACGCCAGCCCCGCCGAAATAGCAAAGGGGGTGATGATCGGGGCAAGGCGGTAGACCAGCCAGCCCAAGCCAACGGTCACCGCCAAGAGGAACCACGGTCGGGTCTCAGCCGTCATCCGGAGTGGCCTCGACCAGGGCATAATCACCTTCCGCATCGGCCCGCTCGAGCACGCCACCGCTTTCGAGCGTCTCGTCAAGGTAGTGCGGCAGGGCGTTCAGAGCGAGCCGGAAAGTCACCGCACCGGGTTGTGCGGCAACCACCGCCACTCCATCGACCAGGCTGATGTTCTGCAGGTACTGCAGGCAACGGCGGTAACTGCCGGCGTTGCCCAGCCCGGTCACCGTCACCTCCTGCTGCCAGCTGCCGAGGTCGGATGCGGCAATCGTGTTGACGGAGGCGATCTGATCGATCGCCTGCTCCGTGCCGGCAACCAAAGCGGCCTGCAGATCGAGATCATTCAGGCGCCAACTCCAGTGCTGACCTTGGTACCCAAGGTTGATACGGACACTCCATTCCGGCCCTTCGCGCCGAGCGGCTGCGATCAGCACACCTTCACCCAGCGTAGCCGCCAGGTCCTCGGTGTAGCCGCCCCATAAAATCTGTTCATCCACCGCGTAGGCGCCCTCGCCGTCCGGGCTGGGCCACTCCAGCGGCAGCCCGCGTTGTTCGGCCACGGCCTCCATGGATTGCCGGGTGTAGTCGAATTCGACCGGCATGACCCTACGGTCCAGTCCATTGTCGATGATCAGCCAGGCGAGCAGCGGCTGCCGCTGCGGCCGCCACAACGGAAGTTGGAGCACGCGGGTCATTTCGTCGACGGCCGATTCGGAGAAACGGGCGACCAGGCGGAGTTCCTCCACCTCACTGCCGTCGGGCAGAGTGCTCGCGACGCTGCGGTAGTGATAGCTCAGCACCATTTCGGGGGCCCTGGCCAGAGCGGGCTGGACCAGCAGGTAGTCGTCAAACTGGCGCAAACCACTGAGCTTCCGCAGGACGTGTTCCAACGCCATGGGCAGGGCACGATCACGCTCGGCATTACCCTGGTCGGCAACAGCTGCTTCGCCCTCATACAGGTTGACTGCAGCTTCGACCCGGCAGGCGAGCGGCGCCAGCAACAGAACGCAAATCAGCAGAATATTTTTCATCCGGAAACAGGGTTCGATAACGACAGGCAGATCGGGCTCATGGCGTAACTCGTCCGGCAAATAAGATACCATATGCCTTCTTGGACCGTAACGAAACAGGCAGCGAGGAAACCGTCGTTGAACAGTCACACTTCTGGCTCCACAGGTCTTTCCTATCGTGATGCGGGCGTCGATATCGATGCGGGCAACGAACTGGTGGAACGTATCAAGCCTGCCGTTGCCGGCACGCTGCGCCCCGAGGTCCTCACTGGGCTCGGCGGGTTCGGCGCGCTGTTCGAAATCGACCTGGCTCGCTGGCGGCAGCCTTTGCTGGTCTCCGGGACCGATGGCGTCGGCACCAAGTTGATGCTGGCGCGCCAGCTGGGCCGCCACGACACGATCGGCATCGACCTGGTTGCCATGTGCGTCAACGACATCCTGACCTCTGGCGCGGAGCCCCTTTTCTTTTTGGACTATTTCGCCACCGGCAAGCTGCAGCTGGACGAGGCCCAGGCCGTCATCGAAGGTATCGCCGAGGGCTGCCGCCAGGCGGGCTGTGCACTGATCGGCGGCGAAACGGCAGAAATGCCCGGCATGTATGCGGCGGGCGAATACGACCTCGCCGGCTTTGCCGTGGGCGCCGTGGAGCGCTCCGAGTTGCTCGACGGCGGTCGCATCGAGGCGGGGCACCGCATCCTCGGGCTGGCCTCCAGCGGCCCACATTCCAACGGCTACTCGCTGATCCGCAAGGTCATCGAACATTCTGCAGCAGATCTGGAAGCACGTATCGAAGGGCCGTCGGGCGCCACGGTTGACCTCGGCAGCGCGCTGCTGGCACCGACCCGCATCTACGTAAAGCCGGTGCTCAACCTGCTGCGGCAGGGCGGAATCGACGGCCTGGCCCACATCACGGGTGGCGGACTAACCGAGAACATCGTGCGGGTTATCCCGGACGGGCTTGGCATCGACATCGACCCCCGGGCCTGGCCCCGGCCACCGGTATTCAAATGGCTGCAGGAAAACGGCAGCATCGATGACCACGAGATGCTGCGCACGTTCAATTGCGGCATCGGCATGGTGATGTTGACCGCGGCCGCCGAATCCCGGCGGATTCTGGCCGCAGCGCGGCAGCTCGGCATGGACTGTTTCGATATCGGCGAGGTTGTGACCCGCGACAACGGAGCGCGGGTCAGATACGTTCAGCAATGACCGGCGCGTTGAGGACCACCGTGCTGGTTTCGGGGTCAGGCAGCAACCTGCAGGCCCTGATCGACGCCCACCTGGCGGGAAGACTGAATATCCACATTGGCCATGTCATCAGCAACGTGGCCGAGGCCCGAGGTCTGCGACGGGCCGAGCAGGCCGGCATTCCGACCAGCGTCCTGAAGCACGGCGACTTTGCCGACCGCGACGCCTTCGACCGGGCCCTGGCTTTGCTTATCGCCAGCTGCAAACCGGACCTGGTCGTGCTGGCAGGATTCATGCGCATCATCGGGCCGGCTGTCCTGCAACCCTTTCGTGGCCGGATGATCAATCTGCACCCTTCCCTGCTGCCGCTGTACCGGGGCACCGACACTTACCAGAGAGCCCTCGATGCGGGCGATGAACGGCATGGCGCCAGCATGCACTTCGTTACCGAGGAGCTGGATGGCGGACCCCTCATTTCGCAGGTCGTCATCCCGGTCATCGCCGGCGACGACGCCGCCGGCCTGGCGGCCAGACTGGCGCCCATGGAGCATCGGCTGGTTGTCGCCACGGTTGAATTGTTTGCCACGCACCGGGTCGAATGCTGCGATGGTGGGGTATCGATCGATGGCAGGATCCATGCCATGCCGCTGCAATTGCAGGCCGATGGCCGCCTGCACCCGTGAGATCGCGTTTACGGCGCTGGCTGGCTTCTGCATGCTGGCCTGGCCGCCGCCCACCCGGCCGGCGGATCACCCCGACGCGATGGAGCCAACCAACGGAGACCCCGGACCGGTCACCAGGCCCTACCAAGCCCGTTACGCCATTTACCGCAACGGCCGACTGACCGGCAAGGTCGAAGTCACACTGCAGCAACAAGGTACGCGCTGGATCCTGCGGAGTTCGGGTAGCGGCACCCATGGGCTGGCCAGGATCCTGGCAGCGGGCGATGACGAAGAAGTGATCGGGGCATTGCACGAGGGTCGCCTGAGGCCCCTACATTACTCGCGACACACCCGCGTGGCCGGCATCGACGACCGCTGGAACGTCGACTTCGACTGGGACGCCCGGCGGGTCAGTATCGTGCATGACGAGGACGACCCGCTGCAGCTGGACATGGCCGGGGACGCACTCGATCCGCTGTCGTTGAAACTCGAAATACGCCGGCGCATGCCACAGCCTGAAGCGCCATTGCATTTCCAGATGGTCGAGGAAGACGAAATCGACGAGCAGAACTTTCGCTTACTGCCGCATGAATGGATGGAGACCAGCCTCGGCTGCCTGCTGACCACGCCGGTGGAAAAAATTCACCGCAACACCGAGCGTTACACTCGCGCGTGGCATGCGCCGGAGCTGGATCACATCGAGGTGCGCATAGACCACGGCAAGTCCGGTGGCAACCACCTCGAGATGCGCATCACCGAACTGACCCTCGACGGCGTCGACATCACGCCCCGGCCCGGTTGCGCTGCGCTGCAGGCGGCAGGTGGAGAATCCCCGCCGGGGCCCGGACGGCAGGGGGAGTAATCCGGCTGCCGGCGCCGGGCCTGCCTCAGGCCGCCGCGGAACCCACCCGCTTGATGCGTGCCCCGAGTGCGCCCAGCTTTTCCTCGATGATTTCATAACCCCGGTCGATGTGATAGACGCGATCGACGATGGTCACGCCGTCGGCGACCAGCCCGGCCAGCACCAGTGAAGCCGAGGCGCGCAGATCGGTGGCCATGATCGGGGCCCCCATCAGTCGCGGCACGCCACGGACGATCGCCGTGTTGCCTTTCAAACGAATGTCCGCGCCGAGCCGTCGCAGCTCCTGCACATGCATGAAACGGTTCTCGAACACGGTTTCGGTGATGACCGCGGTCCCGTCAGCGATCGTGTTGAGCGCGGTGAACTGGGCCTGCATGTCGGTCGGAAAGGCAGGATACGGAGCAGTGGTGACGTCCACCGACCGCAGCCTGCGCCCGCGCATGTCCAGTTCGATCCAGTCCGCACCGGCGCGAATTTCGGCGCCGGCCTCGGCCAGCTTTTCCAGAACGGCGTCGAGGTGTGCCGGCCGGGCGCGGACGCAACGCACATGGCCTCCGGTCATGGCGGCGGCGACAAGGTAGGTCCCTGTTTCGATCCGGTCCGGGAGCACCGTGTACTCTGTGCCGCGCAACCGTTCGACCCCCTCGACGGTGATCGTGTTGCTGCCGGCGCCCGAGATCCGGGCTCCCATGGCGATCAGAAACTCCGCCAGATCGACCACCTCCGGCTCCTGCGCCGCATTCTCTATGACCGTGGTGCCCTGGGCCAGCGTAGCTGCCATCAGGATGTTTTCGGTGCCGGTCACCGTCACCGTGTCCAGCACGATGCGTGCGCCCCGCAGACGGTCCGCGCGGGCCTCGATATTGCCGTTCAGGACCTCGACCTCCGCGCCCAGCGCCCGCAGTCCATGCAGATGCAGGTCCACCGGCCGGGTCCCGATGGCGCAACCTCCGGGCAGCGACACGCGGGCGTGGCCATAGCGCGCCACCAGCGGGCCGAGCACCAGGATCGAGGCGCGCATGGTCTTGACCAATTCGTAAGGCGCCTCGTAGACCTCCAGGCTGCGCGGATCTATCTCGATCTGCATGCGTTCATTGAGGCTGATCCGGGCGCCCATGCGGCCCAGCAACTCCATCGTGGTTGTCACATCCTGCAGATGCGGTACGTTATTGATCCGCGAAGGCTCATCGCCGAGCAGGCTGGCCACAAGAATCGGCAGCACGGCGTTCTTGGCGCCCGAGATCCAGACCTCGCCCTGCAGGGGAACCCCGCCGTTTATCTGGATCCGGGCCACGTCAGTCGCTCTCGGCCGGAGTCAGCGTGCGCAGACCCAGCGCATGGATTTCGTTGCCCATCAGCGGGCCCAGCGTCGCGTAAACCATGCGGTGACGCTTGAGCGTCGGCAAGCCCTCGAAAGAAGGGCTGATCACGCGGGCCTCGAAGTGCACACCGTCATCGCCGCTTACCTGGACCTGCGAATCCGGCAGGCCTTTGTGGATCATTTGCTCTATTGTCGCGCTGTCCATAGACTATTCACCATATTAACTCAGCCAGCATAATCGGCTGTCACGCCGCGGAAGCCGGACATCATAATGGAACCGCAACGGTTACTGAAAGCCATTTACGCACCGGCAGCCGGCGGGCCCCGCCCGAACAGAGCCCGGAACGCATGACCGGGCGCCATTCATGCTGATTTCCATTGCGCAACTGGTCGGTGGCTTCATACTGCTCGTGTGGGGCGCTGATCGCCTGGTGGCCGGCGCTTCCGCGTTGGCCCGGAACCTCGGTGTGTCACCGCTGATCATTGGCCTGACCATTATCGCTTTCGGCACGTCCGCCCCGGAACTGGTGGTCTCCGGGGTCGCGGCCAGCCGCGGCAACCCGGGACTGGCCGTGGGCAATGCCATCGGCTCCAACATCGCCAACATCGGCTTGGTCCTGGGTATCACGGCGCTGGTTTACCCGCTGCGCGTCGAGTCGGAGACCCTGCGACGCGAATATCCCCTGTTGATGCTGATCATGGTCGGCAGCTTCATCATGGCTGCTGACCTGCTTTTCAGCCGCACCGAGGGATGGTTGCTGCTGACCGGGCTGGTCGCCCTGGTCATCTGGATGGTGCGCTACGCCCTGCGGCGAGGTCCGGACGACCCGCTGGCGGCGGAATTCGCCGCGGAAATCCCGCGGAACATGGCAACCGGGCAGGCGGTGACGTGGTTGCTGGTCGGCCTGATCATACTGCCGCTGAGTTCGAAGTTCCTGGTCGATGGCGCCATCTACATCGCGCGCAGTCTCGAGGTCTCAGAGACGGTGATCGGCCTCACTGTCATGGCCCTCGGCACCAGTCTTCCCGAACTCGCTGCGGCGTTGACCAGCGCCTTGCGCCACGAAGACGACCTGGCCATCGGCAATGTGATCGGGTCGAATATGTTCAACATCCTGGGCGTGCTGGGCGTCGCGGCAGTCATTCACCCCGTGGAGGTCGATCTGCTGATGCTAAAGCAGGATTTCCCGGTGATGTTCCTACTCACCGTCCTGCTGTTTTTCATGGCCTACGGCATCACCGGCCCCGGCCGGATCAGCCGTAAGTCCGCCGCGTTGCTGCTGGCGCTGTATTTCGCTTACCAGGTCCTGGTGTGGGTTACCGCAGCGCCGGTCGTGAGCGCGGTACCAGCCTGAGTCCCGCATGCTGTTAAAATAGCGCGATGAATCGAGCCGCCATACAATCGCTGGCCCGCGCCGTGATCGAGACCGAGGCCAGAGCCGTCGCCGGCCTGTCCGAGCGGATCGACGAGGGGTTCCTGGCCGCCTGCGGCTTGATGCTCGACTGCGGCGGGCGTGTCGTGGTCATCGGGATGGGAAAATCCGGCCATGTCGGCAACAAGATCGCCGCCACCCTGGCCAGTACCGGAACGGCTGCCTTTTTCGTGCACCCGGCCGAGGCCAGCCACGGCGACATCGGCATGATCAAGTCCAGTGACGTCGTGCTGGCCCTATCGAACTCCGGCGAAACCGATGAAGTAAACCAGATACTGCCGCTGCTGAAACGCCTGGGTGTGAAGATTGTGGCAATGACGGGGAACCCCGGGTCCACCCTGGCGCGCCACGCTGACGCCCACATCGACGTCAGCGTCGAAAAAGAAGCCTGCCCGTTGGGCCTGGCCCCGACTTCGAGCACCACCGCCGCCCTGGTCATGGGTGACGCCCTGGCTGTTTCATTGCTGGAATCCCGCGGATTCACGGCCGAGGATTTCGCACGTTCACATCCTGCCGGCCAACTCGGACGCCGACTGCTGCTGCACATACAGGACATCATGCACCGAGATGAGGAGATCCCCAGTGTGTCCGAAGGCGCATCGATCAGCCAGGCCATCGTCGAGATGACTGCCAAGCGGCTGGGCATGACGGCGGTGACCGGCCCGGACGGCCGGGTGGTGGGGATTTATACGGACGGTGATCTCCGGCGCACGCTGGATACCGGCCTCGACCCCCACACCACGCCGATACGCAAGGCGATGACCCCCGGCGGCAAGAGCATCACCCCGGACGCGCTGGCCGTGGAAGCCATGCAGTTGATGCAAAAGCATGCCATCCAGGGCCTGCTGGTCATCGACGGCTCCGGTAAGCTGGTCGGCGCGCTGAATTTCCAGGACCTGCTGCGGGCGGGAGTGGTCTGAATGCAGCTGATCGACACGTCCGGCTATGACCCGTTGCTGCTGGAACGCGCGGCGCGGATCCACGCATTGGTATTGGATGTCGACGGCGTCCTGACGGATGGCCGGCTCTATTTCGACAACCAGGGCAATGAAATGAAGGCGTTCTGTACCAGTGATGGCCTCGGCATGCGCGCCCTGCAGACACAGGGAGTCGTGCTCGCGCTGATTACCGGGCGGCAATCGCAAATCGTGGCGAACCGGGCTGAAAATCTTGGCATCGAGCACGTTTACCAAGGGCGCAATGACAAGCTCAGCGCGTTTCATGAACTGCTGGACGCTACCGGAATTGAGGCGCCCGCGGTATGTTACGCCGGCGACGACTGGCTGGACATCCCGGTACTGGACCGCGTCGGCCTGGCGGTGACGGTGCCCGGTGCCGATGCCCTGGTCAAAACGCATGCACACTGGATCACATCGCGTCCCGGCGGCCACGGCGCGGTCCGCGAGATCTGCAACCTGATCCTTTCCGCCCGCGGCCTCGACCGGCAGGTCCTGGACAAGATCCTGGCGTGATGGCACGGCTCAGCCCGACCATCGCCACAGCCGCTGCCGTCGCATACAGGTGGTGATTCATGCGTTTCAGAACCCCCTATGGCATCCTCCTCCTGGCCCTGCTGGCCCTGCTGTCCTGGCAGTTGTCGCGGCGGCCCCTGGAAACGGGCCAGAGCACAGTGGGTCCACCGGACATGCGGCTCAATTACGCCCTGTACGACTTCAATGGGCGCCTGCTCGATGAGCGCGGCAGTGTGAAGTTGAACATTTCCTCACCGGTACTGAGGAACGACGCCGAGACCGGTACCGGAACGCTGGATTCGCCTGAGATTCGCATCCAGCAGGAGAATGATCGGTGGTACATTACGGCGGAATCGGCGATCATTTCTCCGGACCGGGAAATCGTCACCCTGTCAGGTGACGTAAACCTGTCGAGGCTGAACGAACTTACCGACGAGACACTGGAAATCACCACCTCGGACGTGGTGCTTAACGTAACTCCACGAACCGCCATGACCGACGCCGACGTGAGCCTGCTGCAACTCGATGACCGGGTGGATGCAGTCGGCATGAAACTCGACATGATCAACAAACGCTATGAGCTGCTGGACGAAGTCAGGGCCCATTATGAAACGCGCTAGCCATGGCTTGCTGCTTGCCGGTGCTCTGCTGTTCGCGTTCACGCCCGCGCATGCCCTGAAGAGCGACCGGCAACAGCCGCTCGAAGTCAAAGCGGACGCCACCGACGGAACCCTGGGCGACGGGATGGCGACCCTGCGGGGCAATGTCGAGATTCGCCAGGGCACCTTGCTTATCCGCGCCGATATCGCCAGGGTCGAGCGCGTCGAGGGCCGCGTGCGGCGTTTCGAACTGGACGGGAAGCCGGTCCACCTGCAGCAGGAAATCGAGGCCGAAGGACTGGTTTCTGCGCAGGCGCTCAAAGTCGAGTACGAAGTCGCCACGGGCATCGTCACCCTGACCGGGGCGGCCGACGTCGATCATCCGCAATACCACATCAGCGGAGAAGTCCTGCGGTATGACCTGAATATCCAGCATTTTCAGGGCAGCGGCGGCGATGCGGATGGGCGCATACGGATCCGCATGAACCCGGAAGTGATCCCGGGTGACGCCAAGCCTGAAGACCCGCCGCCCGAGCCGCCGGGAAAAGAGTCTGAGGAGCCGGGCTGAAGCGATGCTGAGGGCTGTAAACCTGCACAAATCCTTCGGCAAGCGCGCGGTCGTCCGTGACGTG
>JAPHSB010000375.1 GCA_026193295.1 Lysobacterales bacterium | reverse complement strand
GGAGCGGGAGGTCACCATCCACGATGCCCGGCAACTGGAGCCACCGGCCAACCTCGATCGACAGGGCTTCACCCTGCTGCCGCACCCGACCCGGGTAACCAATTTCTACGACCTGGAGCCGGTGCGGGCCGCCTACGAGGCGGAAATCGTCGAGCTTGTGCTGGCCGCCAGCGGCGGCGCGGAGGCGCTGGTGTTCGACCACACCCTGCGCTCGGATTCGCGGGAGATCCGGGGTGCGCACCGCAGCCGGGAACCCGCGCACGTGATTCACAACGATTACACCGACGCGTCGGCGGTCAAGCGACTGCGGGATTTGCTGCCCACGACGGAGGCGGAGGAGCGACTGCGCTGCAGGTTCGCCATCGTCAATGTCTGGCGCTCGATCCGCGGTCCCGTGCTGAACAGCGCGCTGGCCTGCTGCGACGCCTCGACGATCGATGCGGCAGACCTGGTGGCGAGCGAGCGTCGCGCCGCGGATCGCATCGGCGAGTTGCAGCTGGTGACCTGGAACCCGGCACACTGCTGGTATTACTACCCGGAGATGAATCCTGGCGAGGCCTTACTGATCAAAACTTTCGATTCCGCTCGGGACGGCCGCGCCCGGCGTTCGATCCACACGGCCTTCGACAACCCGCTGGCGCCGGGGGATGCGCCGCCGCGGGAGAGCATGGAGTCACGCCTGCTGGTCTTCTTTCACCGCTAATCCGGCAAGAACCCTGTTTCCCATCTATACTCAGCCCGCACTTACAACAATCCCAATTGAGGAGAGCAACATGAAGAAAATCGTGTCATCCGTGCTTTTTGCCCTGGCCATATCCATCGCCAGCAGCTCCGTCTTCGCCGATTCCGTCATCAACGCCTATACCTGCAAGCTGAAGGACGGCAAAACCAAGGAAGAAGTGCAGGCGGCCAACAGCAAGTGGCTGAAGTGGGTGCGTGCGAACGTGAATGACAAGATCGAAAGCGCCTTTGGACGGCAGATCGTGGGTGACCAGGACATGTTCCTGTTTGCCGACACCTATCCGGACCTCACTACCTGGGCAGCCACGCAGACGGCCCTGGAGAGCGACGCGGCCAACGACCTCGACGACCTGTTCAAAGAACTTATCGATTGCTCGCAAAACCGCCTGTGGCATTTCGAGCCAACTCCGTAACCGCATTCTGAACAAAGCTACCCCGCCACCCCGGCGGGGCAGCTTCCGGATCGCGCAAGAACCTTTCAGCCGTGCCGAGGGTCGTAGCAGGCAATGGTCCTGATTGGCCATCCCCACAGGCATGCACATGCGAGGCGGCGTTGGACACGACCTATCTGTTCCTGGTGATACTGTTCAGCGCAACCGGCATGGCTTTTTTCATGTACGGCAAAAAGCAGGTGTCGTTCATCCCCATGCTGTGTGGCCTGGCGCTGATGATCTACCCCTATTTCGTGACCAACACACTGCCACTGATCGGCGTCGGTGCAGTGCTGATCGCCATTCCCTGGTTCGTGAGGCTGTAAGCCCGGTCAAGACCCCGCGAAATCAGTCACCCGCCCGATTTCCGGCCAGGAAGCGGTCCAGCTGGTTGGCAAACGCCATGCGGTCGCCCTTGCTCAGGGCGGGCGGGCCACCGGTGTCCACCCCGCTGCTGCGCAGGGTATCCATGAAATCACGCATGTTCAGCCGTTGTCGGATATTGTCCTCGGTGTAGAGCTCGCCGCGCGGGTTCAGGGCCAGGCAACCCTTGGCGATGGCCTCGGCGGCCAGAGGGATATCTGCGGTAATCACCAGGTCCCCCGGCTGCGCCTGCTGCACGATGTAGTTGTCCGCCACGTCGAAGCCGGACGCCACCTGGACCGAACGCACGAAGCGCGACCGGGGCACCGCGATGGGCTGGTTGGCGACCAGGGTGACCTGGAGCTCCACGCGTTCCGCCGCACGGAACAGGATCTCCTTGATCACGTTCGGACAGGCATCGGCATCGACCCAGATTTGCGTTGGCTTCATGGCTTGGCGTAATCCACGGCTGTCAGTGCCGACGCCTTGGCCGCCAGGGCGCAGAGGCTGATGGCCGAGCCATGCGTGGTCAGGTTCATAGGTGAGTTCCGCCCGGTTCGTGTGCAAATTCAACCGGCACTCTACCAGCATGCGCCGGGCGCCAAAAGAACGGCGCGCACCCGGGGCCCGGGTGATCCACGCCTGTTTTCGGCTATACTCTGAGACACAGCAGGCGAGTCGCATCACAGGGCGGCGCTTGCGCCACTCGAAACCCGGGGGCTTCCATCTCCGGTCGAGATCACTCCGGGGGAACTTCGCATGAGATATTCGACGCGTTCAGCCAGCGGCGTGATGGTTCTATTCGCAACTGCGCTATTGGCCACATGGGCCGGACCCCTGGCTGCAAATTGTGACAGCAGCAGTGCTCCCTGGAGCAGCGGCACCTGCACGATGAACTACGATGGTATCGACCGCACCTTCAGAGTGCATGTCCCGAAGGGCTACAAAAACAACACCGCAGCACCCCTGGCCCTTGTTTTCCACGGCTGGGGCGGCGACGAAAACGAGTTCCTCGGCAACAGGTCGGTGCGCTCCCTGGCCGACAGACGCGGGTATATCCTGGTTGCGCCCAGGGGCCTCGGCTCGGGTGATCCCGACTACAAATACAACTCCTGGACCTTCAGCGGTTCCGACTCCGGGCTGGATGGTAACGGTAGGCCTATCTGTGGCCCCGGCACACCCGATTATTCCTATCCCTCATGTTTGGACGTCAAATACAACTCCTGCTCCTGGACTCAGTGCCAGTCCAATGACGTTGCATTCGCCTTAGCGCTGGTTGACTACGTCAAGGCCCACCTGAATGTCGATCCCGCCAGGGTCTACGCTACGGGTGGCTCCAACGGCGGCATGTTCACCTGGGAACTGGGGCAGAATTCAGACAGCGCCGGGACCTTCAGGGCTATTGCGCCATTGATTGGCCTGCCGCACCGGGGTTACCTCGATGCCCAGGGAAAGACCAGCGACATGCCGGTCCTCGTGATCACCGGCACGCGGGACACCGTGGTGCCGCCCGGTGACTGGGAGGATGATTCGTTCACCACCACCTCCAACGGAAGCGACCGCTACTACTACACGGGCGCCAGCGCCATTACCCAGGTCTGGGCACTCGCGCATGACTGCAGTATCGACAAACCTGCCAAACCGTTCGACGACGGCAACCGGAAAACCGATTGCCGAACATACTGCGATACCAGCGGCAGCGAATGGCCCGCGGTCCTCGACTGCCGCGCCAGAATGGGCCACACCTACAGTTTTTCGTGGGCATGGCCGTTGATCCTCAACTTCTTTGACGCCCATTCCGACTAGAACAATCAAATCAGCAGGATTTGATTTGAACACAACCCATGACAAGGAACAGGAGAAACTTCATGTCGATACAGCAAAGCCAGCATGGCGGCTCCGCCATAGGACTCGTCATCACCCTGGCGATCCTGGCCTACGGCGCCTATGTGGGGATTCAATACATTCCGCAACAAATCGAATCCCGGACGATGACAGGCATCCTTGATTCGGTCGCGGACATGCACGGGAAAGAGCGTTTCAGCGATGCGACCGCCGTGCGAAGGGCCCTGGACAATCAGCTTTACATCAACGGCGTGACCGACATGAAGGACAACTTCGACGTGAAGTCGAACGGCAACCGCTACACCATAACGGTGAACTACGACCGGGAGCTGAACCTGCTCTTCACCATGAGAACCATGCCCTACAAGAAAAGTGTAACCCTGCAGTAGGCCCGGCGAGGCCGCGGCGCGTCAGCCCCCGTCCGCCGCGGCCGGGTCCGGGCAGTCGCGGCTGCCCTTGTCGAAAACGATGCGCCACTGACCGGACGGTTCGAGCCGCCAGATGGAATTGAAGGTGGCCACCCGCTGGCCCGAGGGATTGCGCACCGGGCCGCTGCTCAGGGCCAGCGTGCCCGAATCCAGCACCACTACCAGCTCAGGCTCCCACGAGAACGGCGCATCCGGCCCGTCGAAATAGGGTTTCCAGGTATCGGCCACCTGCTGCTTGCCGCGCAGTGGCGTATCCCCCGAAAAGAAGACTGTCTCTCCGGACAAGAACGACGTGAACGCGTCGTGGTCACGGTCTGCCATCGATTTGGCAAAAGCCCTCTCGGTGTTTTCCACCTGCTGTCGGAGTTGTTCGAGGTTCGGCTCCTGTGCCGCGGCACTGCAGGTCATGAGCAGGGTCAGGCAGGCCAGTGCGAGTTGTTTGGGTTTTTGCATGGTGTCACTCCATCGGCTTGATCCGGGCAATGATGCGTAAAGGCCCACCGCTGCCGCCGCGGATCTTGACCGGCAGTGCGACTACATAGACGCCGACGGCGGGGAGTTGATCGAGATTGGCGACATTTTCGAAGGCCGGCACGTTATGGGTCATCAACGTGACGTGCGTCTCGAAATGCGTGGATTTGCCATGGTCGATACTGGCGGTGTCGATACCCACGGCCTTGATGTGACGGTTTTGCATCAGCCAGTCGGCGGCCGCCGGGTCCAGCCCCGGAAAGGACAGACCAGCGACACCGGCTTCGCCACGCAGCGCGGTGCCGAGGTATTTCTCAGCGTCCGGCCAGTATCGACCGAATCCCGTTCTCAGTAGTACGATCGATCCATTCGGTATCGAGCCGTGTCGGACTTCCCATTCTTCGATGTCGGTCACCGAGATCCGGTGATCACGGTCCTGCAGCACCGCTACCCCAACGTCGATGACCACCGCATCTCCGATCAGCTGGTCCAGCGGAATCTCGTCCACGTGGTGAGCGCCTTCGGCGAAGTGCACCGGTGCGTCGATGTGCGTGCCACCGTGTTCCGCGGTTTTGAACGAGTAGGCGGAGTAGAAATAGCCCTTGTCGGTTTTGCCTTCGAAGTCGGTGGTCATCGAGAACGGCTCGGCCGTGGGCCAGAACACGGACTCTGAAGACAAGTCGTGGGTCAGGTCGATCCAGCTCGCCGCCTGGTCTGCGGGCAGCCCCTGCGGCAGCAGCCCGGCCAACAGGCAGATCACCATTCTTGCCATGCTCATGCAGTCCACCTCCTCCGGAGCGCCTCGGCGAAATCCTACCGGGCCGGCCGGGTCCCGCGTCGGGTCTCGAGTCAGCAAAAAGAATAGCAGTTCCTGGCGCGGACACCATACAATCGGGTGACCTAGCGAATGCAACAAGCAGGAAACCGGGGGCAAGAGACTTATGACCCACCCAATGAGGTCGGCCATTCTTACGTGGATGGTCGCGTGGGGCGGCGCCGCTCTGGCGGCGGACCCTCCGGCCGATGCGGTTTATCACAACGGCCGAATCTACACCGTCGATGCCGACAGCAGCACGCAGGAAGCGTTGGCTGTCCGCGACGGGAGGATCGTGTACGTCGGCGATGGCGCCGGCGCCAGGCGGTTCGCGGGGACCCACACCGAGGTCGTCGATCTCGGCGGGCGGATGATGATGCCCGGGCTCGTGGATGCGCACATGCACCCGCTGTCGGGTGGCCTGATGCTGCTGGCCTGCAGCCTGAATTACGAGGCCCTGACCGTCGAGCAGTTCCAGGCCCGCATCCAGGCCTGCCTCGACGCCACGAGCGACAACGAGCCGGACGGCTGGCTGGAGGTCGAGGCCTGGTTCCAGCAAAACATGCTGCCACCCGGCACCGAACTGACCCACGAGCATCTCGATGCACTCGACACCCGGCGGCCCGTGCTGGTGCACTCGTCGTTCGGTCACTCGACCCTGGCCAATACGCGCGCCATGGAACGGGCCGGCATTACCGCGGCTACGCCCGACCCCGAAGCGGGCTCTATCGCGCGCGATGTGGCCGGCCACCCGACCGGCATCTTCGAGGAGTCGGCCCAGGCACTGTTCAACGAGCTGCTGCCGGAAATAACGGAGGCGGAGCGGCTGTCCGCAGCGCAAGCCTCGCTGGAGGCGATGGCGGCACAGGGCGTCACGACGTTTCTCGACGCTTCCGCCGACCCCGAGACGGTCGCCGCCTATGCGGCGCTGCAGCAGGGCGGTAAATTGACCGCCCGCGCCCACTTCGCGATGGAAATCGAGCCGCAGGAAGGGCGCAATCCGGACCAGGCGGTCAGCGCACTCCTGCGAGTGAGGGAGCAGTACGACCAGGGCCCGATCGGCGTCCGGCCCGCCATCACGGTGCGCAGCGCCAAGCTCTACATGGACGGCGTCATCACGGCGCCTGCCTTTACCGGGGTGATGCTGGAGCCTTACCTGGTGAACCAGGGTACGGCTGAGAACCCGAACTGGGTTTCGAGCGGCAACCGGGGCCCGGATCCCTACTTTGCCGCTGACGTCCTGAAGACCCTGTTGTTGAAGCTGGCCGCCGCCGGCATCGACCCGCACATTCACGCGGACGGCGACGGGGCGACCCGCTATGCGCTGGACGGCTTCGAAGCGATGCGCGAAAAGTTTCCGCCCGAGCGCATCCGCGCGGCCATCGCGCACGTCGAGATCGTCGATCCGGCGGATTTTCCGCGCTTTGGCCAACTGGGTGTGATTCCGGTCCCTTCGTTCCAGTGGGCCAAGCCCGCTTCCGATACCATCGAAGGCGCCAGGGACTATCTCGGCCCCGCGCGTTTCAAGTACATCGAGCCCCTGGGATACCTCCACGAGGCGGGCGCACGAGTCGCCTATGGCAGCGACTGGCCGGTGGATCCGCTGAATGAGTGGTTCGGACTGAAAGTCGGCGTCACCCGCACCAACGCCCCCGGCGCCGGGCCGCAGTACGGCGGTCGGCTCGGCGACGATCCCGGGCTCGACCGGGAGACCGCGGTTCGCTCAATCACGATCAACGCCTCCTATTCGCTGCACCAGGAGGCCGAGACCGGCTCGCTGGAGGTAGGCAAACTCGCCGACTTCATCGTGTTGGACCGCAACCTGTTCGAGATCCCCGCGGAGGAGATTGCCGACATTGACGTGCTGCTGACCGTGGTCGGCGGCCAGGCCGTGCACCGCTCTGATGCCTTCGCACCTTGAACGGAGAGAAAGCCAGCCGGTCAGAACCAGTTTCCGTAAATCATTGATTTAT
>JAPHSB010000385.1 GCA_026193295.1 Lysobacterales bacterium | reverse complement strand
CCAGCCATTGCAGGCGGGCGGGCTCGAGCGTGTTCAGCAACTCCAGCGGCACCGTAAGCGCGACGCCGTCTTCCGGGTGCCCCGGCTCGAATCGGTAATCCAGCGGAAAAAGACGGCCGCCGCATTCGAGCTGGTCGGGAAAGAGCTCCCCCGGCGCATCGCCGGCATCCTCCCGCATCAGGACCTCGTGCCCCAGGTGGAGCAATCGCCGCTGATCCCCGCCCAACCCCACCAACCATTTCTCAAAACTGCGGCCGCTGTTGACCTCCGCAGGCACCCGGGCGTCGAAAAATGCGAACAGCTCATGTTCGTCGGCGAGCACGTCATGCCTGCGCCGCTTGTGTTCGAGCGCTTCCACCTCCGCCCGCACGCGCTCGTTGTGTTTGCGAAAAGCGGCCCGCGTGTCGAGTGCCCCGCGCACCAGTCCCTCGAGAATGAAAATCCGACGTGCATCGACAGGGTCCAGCGGCGCATATTGAACACGCCGTTTTTCCACCAACACCAGGCCGTAGAGGGAAACCTGCTCCCAGGCCAGCACGGCGCCACGGCGCCTGGACCAGTGGGGATCAAAGACCCTGCGCTTGAGCAGATGCGCGCCTTGCTGTTCGAGCCACTCGGACTGGATGGCGGCGTTGGTGCGTGCATAGGCCCGGGTGGTCTCGACAATCTCGGCGCTCATCAGCCACTGCGGCGCGCTGCCGAACAAACCCGACCCCGGAAAAATCTGGAAACTGCGCGAGCGCATCCCCGTATAGCCCGGGTCTTCCGGATTCTTGCGGCCGCACTGGCTGAGCAAGCCGGACAGCAGGCTCTTGTGCAGTTGGGCATAATCCCCGTGCCGGCCGGTCAGGCGCAGACGGTCCTCGCGGGCCTTGTCGCGCAGTTGCTGGTAGAGGTCGAACCATTCCAGGACGCGCTGCCAGCTCAGGAACTCACGCCGGCACAACTTGCGAAACTGGTTGCCCGAAACGGTCTTGCGCTGTGTTTTGAGGTGTCGCCACAGCTGCAACAAGCCGGCAAAGTCGGATTTGGGGTCACTGAAGCGCTTGTGCGCCTGGTCCGCAGCCGCCTGCGCCTCGAGCGGCCGTTCCCGCGGGTCCTGGATGCTCAGGGCGGCGGCCAGCACCAGCAGGTCCTCCAGGCAGCCCTGGCGGGCGCCTTCCTCGACCATTCGCGCCAGGCGAACATCCATCGGCCAGCGCGCCAGGCGTTGGCCCAGCGAGGTCGGCGCCCGCGCTTCGTCGATGGCCCCCAGTTCGAAAAGCAGGTGGTAGGCATCGTTGATCATGCGCGGCGCCGGCCGGTCCACGAACGGGAAGTCCTCGACGGCGCCCAACCCCATGGTCAGCATCTTCAGGATGACCGAGGCCAGCGAGGTGCGCAGAATTTCCGGCTCGGTAAACTCCGGGCGGCCGGCAAAATCCTCCTCGCCATAAAGCCTCACGCAGGTCCCGGGTCCAAGCCGGCCGCAACGCCCGGCCCGCTGGTTGGCGCTGGCCTGGGAAATGGGCTCGATCGGCAGGCGCTGGATGCGGCTGCGGTGCCCGTAGCGGCTGATGCGCGCCAGCCCCGAATCGATGACGAAACGAATCCGCGGCACCGTGAGCGAGGTCTCGGCGACGTTGGTGGCCAGGATGATGCGGCGCCGGGAGCCCGGGTGAAAGACGCGTCGCTGCTCGGCGGAGGACAGGCGGGCGAACAGCGGCAGAATCTCCGTGTCCGCGGCAACCCGACCCGCCATGTTGCGCCGCAGAAAGTCCCCTGCCTCGCGGATTTCGCGCTCGCCCGACAGGAACACCAGTATGTCGCCCAGCGGGTCGATGCGGCCCAGGCGCCGCACGGCATCGGCGATGCCGCGGTACAGGTCGCGATCGTCCCGCCCCGCATCCTCGGCACCGGATGCAAACGGCTGGTAGACCATGTCCACCGGATAGCCCCGCCCGGACACCTCGATGATGGGCGCACCGTCAAAATGACGGGAGAACTTTTCCGTGTCGATCGTGGCCGAGGTAATGATGAGCCGCAGGTCCTTGCGCCTGGGCAGCAACTGCTTGAGATAGCCGAGCAGGAAATCGATGTTCAGGCTGCGCTCGTGCGCCTCGTCGATAATGATCGTGTCATAGGCATCGAAATAGCGGTCATGCGCGGACTCCGCCAGCAGGATGCCATCGGTCATGAACTTCACGTAACCGTCAGGGCTGCTGTGATCGCGAAAGCGCACCTGGAACCCGACCACGGTGCCGAGCGTGGTACCCAGCTCCTCTGACACCCGCTCGGCCATGGCGCGGGCCGCTATGCGCCGCGGTTGCGTACAGGCAATCAGTCCGCGGGTGCCACGCCCTGCCTCCAGGCACAACTTGGGCAGCTG
>JAPHSB010000331.1 GCA_026193295.1 Lysobacterales bacterium | reverse complement strand
TGCCTGTTCCCCTTCGAACCCGCATTTTACGAGGGTCATGGCGTGGTCGCCCGCTACGTGGGCCACCCGATGGCGGACCAGATCGATGCAGATTCCGATCCGGCGGCCGCGCGCCGGGCGCTGGGGCTGGATCCAGGCGCGGCAACAATCGCTTTACTGCCGGGTAGCCGTATCAGCGAGGTGAGCCGGCTGGCCGAACCCATGATCAAAGCCGTCCAGCTGCTGCGGGCACACCGCACTGACCTGCAATTCGTCGCCGCCATGGCCAGTGATGCGGTCGACGCCCTCTTCCGCCAGGCTTTGCAGGAGGGAGGCTGCGAGGATATCGCGCTGGTGGCGAACCGCCCTCGCCAGGTCATGGCCGCGGCCGATGTCGTACTCTGCGCATCGGGAACTGCGACCCTCGAGACGATGCTGGTCAACCGGCCGCTGGTGATGGTCTACCGGATCGCCCCTTCGACCTTCTGGCTGGTCAAGAACCTGAGGGTGATCAAACGGCAACTGTTCGCGCTGCCGAACATTTTGGCAGGCGAAGCGTTGGTGCCGGAATTGGTCCAGGATGAGGCCACCAGCGAGCGCATGGCCGCCGAAGTCCAACGCTGGCTCGACGACCCGGTGCGCGCCGCAGAGGTGCGCCGGCGCTTCGACGAACTGCACGCCGAGCTGCGTTGCGATGCCAGCAGTCGGGCAGCGGCAGCCGTTTCCGACCTGTTGAATGACGGTGCAGGATGAGCGGCGGCGTATGGACATGCGGCCAACGCTGACGGCTGGCGTCGATGAAGCCGGCCGTGGCCCCCTGGCCGGCCCGGTCGTGGTCGCGGCGGTCATCCTGGACCCTGACCGCCCGATCGCCGGGCTGGATGATTCCAAGAAGCTGAGCGCGACCCGCCGGGAGGCGCTTTTCGATCGGATCCGGCAAGAATCC
This sequence comes from Lysobacterales bacterium, assembly GCA_026193295.1. Classification (GTDB taxonomy): domain Bacteria; phylum Pseudomonadota; class Gammaproteobacteria; order Xanthomonadales; family SZUA-36; genus CALKKN01. The sequence continues at coordinate 6,400 of JAPHSB010000331.1, read as the reverse complement.
CTGGCCTGGTCGGTGATACAGATTTCACCCGGGCAGATTGACGACCTCAACATCCTGCAGGCGACACTGCTGGGCATGCAACAGGCCGTTGAACGCCTGATCCCTACCCCTGAGCTGGCGTTGATCGACGGCAACCGGGCGCCGCGACTGCCGTGCCAGGTGCGCACCCTGGTAGGCGGAGATGGCCTGGAGCCCGCCATATCCGCCGCTTCGATCCTGGCCAAGGTGACGCGTGACCGAATCATGGTCGATCTGCACCGGCTCTATCCTCGCTATGGCTTCGATCGCCACAAGGGCTACCCGACGCGCGACCACTTGCAGCGGCTCGCGCAGTTCGGCCCCTGCGAAGTGCATCGGAGATCATTCGCGCCGGTACGGGATGCCATGCAGAAGGGGCTTCTGTAGAAGCGAGCTTGCTCGCGATCCAAGCAATCCGCACCAGAAGGAGTCGGGATAGCCGGTCCAGGACACGCTCAAGCCGTCCCTGTGCGCTATTCGGCTGTTCCCGACAGCCCGAATGTCCTGGACCGGCTATCCCGACTCCTTCCCTGAACAGGTTTCAAATCGCGAGCAAGCTCGCTCCGGCATGAGAATCAGTGGGCGGTGTCGAGGAATTGCTCGATGGACTCGCGCGTCACGGGACCGACAAAGGCCTTCACGGCACGCCCGGCCCGGTCCAGGATGATGGTCGTGGGCAAAGCACGGGGCGCGCCGAACGGCTCGGGCGGATGGTACACGTCGACCTTGAGGATGGGGTAGCTGACCGGCGCTGCTTCGAAGAAGCTCTCAAAATCGCTGTCCTCGATGTCCTCGTAGGCCAGGCCCAGCACGGTCACGTCGGCGCGCTCGTCGTGCAGCGCCGAAAGCTCGGGCATCTCCTTGCGGCAGGGTGCGCACCAGGTAGCCCAGTAATTGACCACCACCCACTCACCGCGAAATTCGCTGAGCGAGACAGGGCCGCCGCCGAGTTGCTGCAGGGTGAAGTCCACCGGCCCCTCGGTCTCGTACTGGGCCGCAAGCGGTGAGACCCCGCATGCCGCAGCAGCCAGCAGGCATGTAAAAACTATCCTCTTGAACGCGATCATGAAGGTCCCCCCGAGCCGGCCTCGCCGGCGTAAAGATCTTTCAGTGGTTGGTCCCAGACGCCCTGGCTCTGGTTCCGAATCAACTCCAACGCGGCCACGTAAGCCTGGTCCCAGCGCGATTCCTGCGGTAGCTTCGCGATTTCCGCGACGGGCAGGTAGTAATCGCCCATCAGGTAAAGCCCGCCGAGCGAGAGCGACCGGAGATCCCTCGCCAGCAGCCAGTTGCCGTCCTCGTCCCGGGTCGCCACGTTTTCATCGCCGAGCCGACCCATCAGCCGCACGATCTGCAGTTCGCTGGCCTGCGGCTCGAGTTCCATCAACTGCTCCCGGGACAGCGACCTGCCCTGCAACTGCGCCTCGCCCAGGTGGCCGACCAGGCGCACGACCAACTGGAACTCCCAGCGCTCGGGCCAGTCGCTGTCGTAACGGCTGTAGTCCGAAAAGGTGGTCAGCGACGCGGACAAGGATGCGCCAAGCAGCACCACGATCCACACCAGGTACAGCCAGAACAGGAAGATCGGCACCGTCGCCAGGGCGCCGTAAATGACCGTGTAATTGGCATTGCTCACGTAGGCGACAAAGCCCGCCTTGGCCAGGCTGAACAGCACCGTGCTCAGCAATGCCCCGATCAGGGCGTGGCGAAACCGCACCTGGCGGTTGGGCACCAGCACGAAGAACAGAGTGAACACCAACCAGGACAGCAGGAAAGTGCCCAGCGTCTGCACCGCGGGTGGCACATCCCCCACGATACCCGAGGCGCCGAAAATCCGGGTTGCGCTCAATGCAATGGCCGCCGCGATCAGCAGCGGGCCGAGCGTCAGGAGGGCCCAGTACATGACGATGCGGTTGGTCAGCGAACGGTTACGGTCCACCCGCCAGATCCGGTTGAAGGCCACCTCGATGCGCACCATCAGCAGCAGTGCGGTGACCAGCAGCATCAACGTACCCGGCAAGGTCAGGCTGCTGACGCTTTCGAGAAAGGTGTTGATATGCGGCACGATCTGCTCGCCCGTGTCCGGCAGAAAGTTGTCGAAGATGAATGACTGCAGGGCATTCGACCACTCGTTGAACACGGGGAACACCGACACGATGCCGAACACCACAGCCAGCAAGGGCACCATGGACAACAGGCTGGTATAGCTCAGCGAGGCCGCCTCTTCGAAACAGCGGTCCTCCTGGAAATGTGTCCAGACATGGCGTGCCAGCCGCTTGCCGCGGACCACTTGCCGCGGCAAGTCCAGGGTCGAAATAGCTGTCCCGCTCAACGCTGTTGCCCCACGGGTTTACCACGCTCTGCGGTGTGAATAGAATGCTTGCTGCGCTTCATTGCCCCATTCTAACCAAGAGAAACGCCATGACCATCGAAATCTTCCACAATCCGCGCTGCTCCAAGTCGCGGGCCACGCTGGCCCTGCTGGAGGAACGGGGTTACGAACCGACGATCCGGCTTTACCTGGAAGAACCGCCGGACGGTGCGGAATTGCGAGCCATCCTAAAAAAGCTGGGCATCGGCGCACGCGATCTGGTCCGCAAGGGGGAGGCCGAGTACCGCGAACTCGGCCTGTCCGACCCAGCGCTCGACGAAGCCGCCCTGATTGCCGCCATGGCCGCGCATCCCCGGCTGATCGAACGACCGATCGTGATCGCCGGGCGCCGGGCCGCGCTCGGCCGCCCGCCGGAATCGGTGCTGGATATCCTTTGATTTCCTGGCATCTGGCGCGCTGGTGCTACCTGGGCCTGCTGACCCTGCAACCCGTCTGGCATGGGCTGTTGCCGCCCCCTGCGGGAGCCGGCAACTGGCCGTTGGCCGCGGCAGCCACGCTGCCCCTGCTGCTGCCCCTGAAGGGCGTGTGGCACGGTTCTCTGCGCTCCATGACCTGGGCCGGATATTTGCTCATGCTGTACCTGGTCATCGGCGTCATGGAGGCCTGGGCCAACCCCCCGCAGCGGCTGCCCGCCTTGCTGCAGATCGCCCTGGTCGCGGTTTTCGTCGGCAGCGCCGTGGTTTTCAGCCGCCACTCGCCTAGAACGTGACCTGCCGTGGCGCCTGCTCTTCTCGCGGCGGCGCCGCGAAGAATTCGAGGTACAGCGAATTGAGGCGCGTAATGGCATGCGCGACGCTGATGGCGTTGGTTCCCGAACGCCGCACCGCCTCGGACTGACGGTTCCACAGCGCCTGGAATCGCTCCAGCCGTGCAATCCCCGTTTCGTTGATGGAGGATACGGCGACGTTGTCTTCCCGGAAACGCCGCAGGACCGACCGGTCCAGCAAAGAAGCCTGGCCTTCCAACCAACCCCGGATCTCGCTCGAATCCACCATGGATTGAGGGTAGAACAGGTTCATGTAACTGCGCAGCAAGACCTTGGCGGCGTTCAATTCATCCAGCCGCGCGAACAGCGTATCCTCGCTGGCGGCACCGGCCCGCGTGCCGGGCTGGAACAACGCGTTGTAGAGTGTCGCCTGCTCAGCCTGGTACAACGCCTGCAGGTGCTGGTTGACCCGGTCCCGTATGGACGCATCCTCCGGATAATCGTAGCGGGTTACATCCAGACCGGTCACGAAGCGGTCGCGCCACTCCTCGCTTCTGCTCCAGTTGGCCCCGATGATCTGCGAGGGTAGTGTCCTGGCCGCACTGAGGTAGGTCAGCCGATCGGGAACAATGCGGACGCCCCGCTTGGAACCGAGCGGCGTCACGATGCGCGAGCCGACCCACTCCACCGGGCAGCTGTCTCCGAGCACTTCGTCACTCGCCGCTGCAAACAGGTAGTGGTATTCCGAGGGACTGACAAAATTGAAGCCGAAAATGTCCCGAACCGCTCCGTTTTCACGGTAACGGCCCCGCAAGTCGAAGCTCAAGCGGCCAAAATAATTGGCCACGTGCGGATCGTCGGCGCGAACCGGCTCCGAGCGGCGGTCGATCCATTGCACGTTGTCATAGCAGATCTCAACCTGCCCCAGGCCGGTTTGGTCGGCGATCAGGTACGGGTCGGGAAACAGGCCGATCAACGCGCGGGTCGTTTCCAGCGAACCGGCCATTTCACAGATGCGGGAGGTGTCGCACGGCCCGATGACCAGTTCCTCGCTGCGAAAAGCGGTGCGTTGGCCCGCGTCACCGTGGAGCACGACATCGGCACCGGCTTTCAGCCGGGCCGCGCGAAACTCGAGTTCCGCCTCGCGCAAGCTGCCCACGAGCTGATCCAATTCCTGGCGATAGTCCGCCAGCCCCCTGCTGACGGGGTCGTTGAGACCGGTGCCCGCGGCACTGATGCAGTCCACCTGCTGCGTCCAGGACTCCAGCAGAGCCATGCCCTGCCGGCGCAGTTCGACGATCCGCGCCTCGTTCTGCGGCGTCTGGAAATAGACCGGTGACTGCTTCGCAAACCAGACCACCAGGGTGGCCAGGCTCGACCACTCGAGCGGGTTGGGCAAAGGCTGGGCTGGCAGCTGGCAAGCGGTCGGGTGCTGGTCGTGCAGGTACCCCAGAACGTAATTGATCCGCTGCCAGGGCGTCAGCATCAGCTCTCTGCGCAGCTGCTCCCTGCCAAACGGGCCGTCCGGATCGCCGGAGAGTTCGGGGCGGCTGACCTGGTCCTTCGCCATCCCGACCAGGCTGTCGAGACAACCCTCGAACTGCTGACGGCTGAGCGTGCTGCGGCCAGCGACGTCACGGTCAGCCACGATGCTGATGCAGATATCGGTTTCTTCGGCAATGCGCTCGCGGACCGGTTGTTCGAAATAGTAGTTCATGTCCGGTATCAGCAATACCAGCTCGGCTACAACGTCTCCTATCGCACGCCGCAACGATGCCAGGCGGGACGGTTCGATGGCCGCAGACTGCAGATACTGCATGGCATCGAAGACCACTGCCAGGGCCGAGTTGATGCGCGGATCCACGTCCGAAAAGTCACTCGCATAGGCGTTGGAAAAGCCCGGCAGCAATTCGTTCAGGAGCGGCGGAATGTCTGAACGACTTTCCTCGATGCTTATGTCGTCCATCAGCAATCCGGAAGTCACCCATAACAGGGTCTCGGTGAAGGCCAGAAATTCACGGCGATAGAGACCTTCAATGGCGCTGGCCAGCCCCAGCAGGTATTCGGCGTCGCCGGCGGCGAGGTCGTCGAGGCCCGGCAGGGCCATCAGCAGGTTGAAGCGCAGGCGCTTGAGCCGCAGGGCGTCGGGCGGCCCGACCGTCATCGCCGTGCCGGCGATCACGCGCAGGCTGTCGATACCGTCGCCAACGGGATCGTCCACTGCAGCCTCCGCCAGTGGGGCCGGTGCTTCGGCGGCGGCCCAGGGATCGAACCAGTCCGCGTTGAGAGCCTGCACCAGCGCCAGTAACGCAGGATCGGCGGGCAGTTGCGCGAGCAACTGGCTCCACAGCCGGGTGGATTGAAGCTCGACCCGCGGCAGGATCTCAGGCAGCACGGTAGTCGCCAGAGATTCGTCGTCACGATCGAACAGCTGGCGCAGCAGACTGTCGCTGTCCGGGCCCATGGGCGAAACCAGCAGTTCGGGAGAGAGGTTCTGTTCGTCCAGTTCGCGGGCCAGGAGCCAGGCCGCGGGATCGAGCAGCGACGGGCGCAAGGGCACTTCCACGAAGCGCGCTGCCAGTCGGTCCAGCCAGGCGCGATCGTCCCGGAAGCGCGCTTCGAGTTCGGCGAGCCGGCCCGGGTCCGCCTGGCTGCCATACTGCAAAAGGCGAGCGACCGCGGCCAGGGTCAGCAGCGTGTCGCCACGCGACGACTCGTCGGCCAGCGCAGCCGCCAGGTGCCGCGCCTGCGGAATATCCGCGAGGGGCGCTTGCTGACCTTCTTCCTGACCTTCCTGCTGGGCACCGACACTGCCGCAGCAGAACAAAAGGGCAAGCACGCCCAGCCGCAACCAGCCACCAACGAACTGCTGTGATTCACGGGAGTTGGAACAGGAAAAGCTCACACCCATATCGCTGCCGAATTATTCCCTTTTCAGCAAGCTATACTACGCGAATGATCTCGAAACTGCTCATCATCACGACCGGCGGCACCATCGATAAAATCTATTTCGATGACAAGAGCGACTACCAGGTTGGCGAACCGCAGATCAGCCAGATCCTGCACGCCATGCACGTTGCCTTCGAGTTCGAGGTCTCGGCATTGATGCGCAAGGACAGCCTGCACATCACGGACGACGACCGCAAACTGATCCGCGCCGCGATCGCCGGTTCCAGCGCCAGCCACGTGCTGATCACCCACGGCACCGACACCATGGTGGAGACCGCGGTCGAACTGAAGGGCGTGGAAGGCAAAACCATCGTGCTGACCGGCGCGCTCAACCC
>JAPHSB010000123.1 GCA_026193295.1 Lysobacterales bacterium | reverse complement strand
CGCGCTGGTGAAATCGACGTCGACGTTGTCGAGGCGCGACAGTTCTCGGTAAGCGGTGATCGACGTCAACTTCATGCCGTTGTCGAAGTCGATGTCCGCCTGCAGAGAAATACCGCTGTTCTCGATTTCGTTGGTGGGGTCGAAATCGTAGTAATTCGCATATGCGAAGGGATCATTGGGGACGAAGTCGCCACCGACCAGGCGCACGGCAACGCCCGTGGGGCCGTCGAGGAGGTTGGCCACGCCACAGCAGTTCTCGTCAATTTCGTCGTAGTCGGCGATCAGGCGCAGCGACACGTTATCGGTCGGCAGGAACAACAGCTGGCCGCGAATACCCCAGCGGTCGCGCTCGTTGACCTCGCTGCCGTTCTGCAGGTTGTCGAAGTAACCGTCGCGCTTGTTGGAATTCAGTGCCAGGCTGAAGCCGACGGTGTCGCTGATCGGTCCGCTGACGTCGCCCTTGACGATCACCTGGTTGTAGTTGCCCAGCGTCAAAGCTGCGCTGCCGCCGAATTCGTCCATATTGGGCGCTGCCGTGACCACGTTGATGACGCCGGCGGAAGCGTTTTTCCCGAACAGCGTGCTCTGCGGACCACGCAGCACTTCGATGCGCTCCAGGTTGGGCAGATCGGCCAGTGCGGCAGCGGACCGTGAGCGGTACACGCCGTCGATGAACACGCCGACCGAGGGTTCGATGCCCGGATTGTTGGCGCCGTTGCCGAAACCGCGGATGATGAAGGTCGTATTGCCGCTGGTCTGCAGTTGGCTTACACGCAGCGCCGGGACGGCGGATTGAAGGTCCATGATGTCGTTGATCGCCGATTGCTCGATCTCCTCGGCGCTGACCACCGAGACGGCGACCGGAACCTCCTGCAAGGTCTGTTCCCGCTTGGTCGCCATGACGATCACTTCTTCGATATCACCCGAGTACTGTCCGAAAGCCGGAGACAGCAGCGCGGCCGCCAACCCGCCTGCAAGGACGCCAAATGCAGTTTTCATTTTCACTCTGATACCCCGCGATGTGTGTGCCGATGAATGTGTGCATGCCTGTGCCCGGGCATGCCTCGCGCATTAGTATGCAGTATAGCCAGTGGGCGGTAAATCACAGGGCTGGACGCCCCGGCGTCAGGAGCTGAACCGACGGCACGCCGCCGGCTCCGCTGCTGTCACCCAAGTTGAAGCGGTTTCATGTGCAGTCTCTCCGAAGTGCGTGCGGTTGAACTGCGGCAAGTTTGCCAGACCGCGGTTCACGCTCTCAGCGTCCGGGCTTTCCCTCCCGCATGCCGCAGCCCTGCTGCAGCACATAAGTGGTAGGGCGAATTTGCCAATCAGGCGGCCTTGGCGGGAATTTCGAATTCGAAGCATGTGCCCTGGTTCGGTGCGCTGCGCACGGTAATGCGGCTGCCGTGCAGGTCCAGGATGCGCTTGACGATGGCGAGGCCGAGTCCAGCCGAGTTAGAACGACCTTCCTCGCCCTGTTCGCTGCGGTAGAAGCGATCGAAAACCCGTTCCAGGTCGTGCTCGGCGATACCGCAGCCGGTGTCGGCAACCGCCACCGCGACGCATCCGGGCTGTGGGTCGAGGCTGATGGTGATGCTGCCGCCGGTCGGCGTGTATTTCAGTGCATTGCGCAGCAGGTTTTCCAGCACCCGCTGGATCAGACCGATGTCGGCGTGAACCAGCGCGGCCGTGGATGGCGCCTGCACCTCGATGGCGATGCCCTTTTTCTGTGCCTCCAGTTCGAATTCCTGGGTGACGTCCTGCAGCAGTTCCGCCAGGGAGAAGGTTTCCAGCGCAGGCTGGATACTCGCCGAATCCAGCTTGGACAGCTCGAACAGGTCGCCGATCAGTCGCCGCAGACGCAGCGAGTGCTTGCGGGTGATCTCCAGGTAGCGCAGGCGCTCCGCCGCGCTGAGCGAGTCGTTCTTCAGCAACAGCGTTTCCACGTAGCCATGCATCGAGGCCAGTGGCGTGCGCAGGTCATGCGAGACATTGCTGACCAATTCGCGGCGCAGGCGGTCGGTTTCCCTGAGCCCCTCGACCTGTTCCCCGATCTTGTTCGCCATGCGGCCGAACGCGGTGCGCAACTGTCCGATTTCGTCGCCACCTGCGCTCTCCGCGACGAGTGCGGGCACCCCGGCGGGATCGCAGCCCGATTCGGTGAATTGCCGCACTTCGGCGGTCAGCCGGGTCAGCCGCCGAGTCAACAGGCCGAATACCAACAGGCCGACCAGGAAAGCGGCCAGCACGATCGCTGCCAGGGCCCCGAAACTGAGCTTCTGGACATAGCTGGCGCGCACGGTGCCGGCGAGCTCGTCGTACTTCTGACCGCCGAGAATGGCGTAGAGGTAGCCTTGCAGTACGTCGTCATGCATGACCGGGTGAGCGGAGAAAATCTTGTGCCGCTCCACATTGCGCGGATCCGTGCCGCGCAGTGGCATCGCGGTATTGCCGGCGATCAGTTTGCGTACCGGCTCCAGCTCGACGCGATCGGTCTGGATGGCCCCCGGCGGCAGTGCGTGCGCCAGGATGCGGCCGGCCGTGTCGAGCAGGTAAACCTCGACCGTCGGGTTGATGATCATGGCGCGTTGCGCCAGCAGGGTCAGGGCCTCTTCGTTTACCACGCCGTCTTCGATCAATTGCATCTCGCCGGTTACGTACATCGCGATCGAGGCGTTCAGGCGCTGGGTGATCTCCTCGTAATAGAGCCGGGTGCTGAAATG
>JAPHSB010000504.1 GCA_026193295.1 Lysobacterales bacterium | reverse complement strand
TCGTCTTCAGCCTCCGCAGCCGCAGGGGCCTCAGCCGGTGCCGCTGCCGCCTCTTCCGGTTTGGAGGATTCAGCTTGGGGCTTCGATTCGACCCCGAAGCCGAGTCCGGCCGGAGCCTTGAAGGCAGGACCTTTCCAGTTTTCGGCTTTCTCCAGCAGTTGCGCGACGGTTTCGCTGCCGTTGGCCTTCAGCAGGCCTTCGGCGATCTTCCGCGCGATCAGCACGGGGTACTGGCTGGTCAGTTGGGCGATCTTCGCCTCGTACTCGGACTTCAGGTCAGCGAGCTTCCGCTCCAACTTGCGCGCCACGCCCTCGCCCACCGCGTCACGCATGTGTTCGGAAACTTCGATACCCGCCAGTTCCTTGAGCTGGGCCCAGTAGCGCAAACGTTCCTCGGCCAGTTCAACCAACTCGGACGAGACACAGATCTTGCCCAGCTTGCGTTCCGCATCGACGGTGTAGATAAAGGGAACGGCATCGGCGCGCCCCGCCTCGTCCAGATCGAGGTACTCGTGGAAAGGAACGAGTTCAGCGCCCTCCACCGGTTCGCTGAACTGCGTAAGAAACCGCTCCTCGCCCAGGGCCCAGTCGGCGATGGTAAGCGGCAGCGTCATGCGCTGCTCCGCGCCCTCTTCGTCGACATAGATCAGCTCACGGCTGCTCCAGCGGTCCTCCAGCGACGGATTACCCTCCAGGTCGAGGCACTCGGAAAAGGTTGCGCCACGGTCGGGATCGAAAACGATGTTGGGCACCGCGCGGCTTTCCAGCGCCAGGCGGGCAGCCTCGGGGGCGCTGTCCTGGGCGATTCCCCATTCGCGCGGACAAGGGGCATTCAGGATGAAAACGGCCGGGCGGCGGACCTGCAGTCCCCGCAGCAGATGCTTGAACAGGTGTGAGGGCGTGGCCTGTGACGACTGCATCACGAACGCACCACGGTGCGCCATCGAGATGAGCGCGAGTTCCTTGCGGTACTCCTCCTTGCCCTTACGCTCCCTTCCGGGTTCGGTGACGTCCGCGACCTGGCCCCGGAAACCGGCGCTGCAGCCCTGGCCGCCGCCGCTCGAACTCGCCTGGGTGTCCACCACCACGACGCGTATCGGCTTGCCGGATGCCATCACTCGCGACAGGTTCTGGAAACCGATATCCATCATCGCGCCGTCACCGCCCACCGCGAACAATGGCGGGCACAGTGCGAACTCCTCGTCCGTGAACCGGCGCCAGTCCAGTTCGGAAAGCCCGGCTTCGTCGGACTCGGCGTCATAGCGGCCGGACAATAACTTCTCCGCGCGCCTCACGGTGGTGAAACCGTCGGCCATCTTGCGCATGTGGCCCTCGAACAGACCCACCGCCACCGATGGCGAATCCTGGAACAGATGGCTGACCCACGGGAAAGGATAGGGATTGAACGGGAAGGTTGCTCCCCAGACCGACGTGCAGCCGGTAGAGTTGGAGAAGCCCATGCGGGCGCGGCCCCGGCCGCTCGGACCCTTTTCGTAGCGCCACTGGAGATCTTTCAGTTGCTCGATGGTGCGGTGGATGAGCCGGACGCGCTCCTTCTTGTCGCGGTCGACGTGCACGGCCAGGTCATCGGATTCCGGGGAAACGGACGCCAGGTCAGCTTCCTCGATCAGCATGGTCCGCGCCAGTTCATCCAGCCCCTTCACCAGACGGGACAACTCGCCAACGTGCTTTTCCACCCGCGGCGCCATGGCTGCATTCACCGCTGAAAGCACGAGATGAATGGCCGTTTTCTCGCCGCAGCCCATGCAGGCATTGTCACCACCGAGCATGGACATGTAATTGCTTTGCTTGAGCAACAGCGACGGCATCACGCCGATGCTTTCCTCCAGGCTGGAAATGCGGATGTAGCGGTCATCGGTTTCCGGCAGGTTTCTCCAGAGTTTCCAATTCGCTTCGAGGGTTTCCTGGATTTCATCCGTCTGCGGCACGCTGACAAGGGCGCCGTCGTCGCATACCGCCACGCAAACGTCGCAACCCTTGCAGGTTTCGGGGTTGATGGTGATCGAGAGCAGCCCGCCCGTGCCTTTCTTCTCGGATTCCGGCAGTTCGTAGAAGGGCGCGGTACGGGCCAGCGGGAACTCCGCCAGCACTGCGTGCGCCTGCTGAAATTCCACGTCCATTTCAGCCCGCCGCTCTTCGTTCCAAGCGGATTTCTCCGCGACCTTTTCATAGGCCTGGGCGAGAACGGCACCGTAAGTCTCGAAAGGTTCCGCGCCCATGATCTTGCGCGACTCGGCGGCCAGATGCCTCACGATCGTGCCAAGCCGGGACAAGGGATTCTGCGACGTGGCAACGGTCTTGATCGCCGCTTCGATCACTTCCTCCACGCTATTGACGACGCCCGGGATGGCCGAGTCGGGGCACTGCACCCAGCATTTGCTGCAGCCGGTGCACTTGTCGGCGACGAATTGCGGCACGAGTTGCCGTACGGACGACATGTCGCGCATGGTCGACGTGGCCGCAGGTATCGCGCTGATCGCTGTGAAGGGATCCGCGAGCACGTCGCTGCCGGTCTTGTACATCGAGCAGACCTGGTTCCAGAATTCACCCTGGTTGCCGAGGCCCTTGCCGGCGCCGGTGCCGGCCATGGCAGCCGGGATCAGGGGAATGCGCGTGGCCCGACCTTCGTCGCCCAGGCGCTTCAGGTCGAGCGGCCGGACCTCGTCGAAGCCGCGCATCGTGGCGTGCAGATCATCCTCGACGGCGGCGGCGTCCCGCTCTCCGAATTTCGTGGACAGGCGTTCGCGCAGGCCCTCGAACAAAACGTCGCGCGTGACCCCCCTGCGCCCAACCAGGGCAGCCGCGTTGAAAAACGCCCCCATGAACGCCAGACCCTGCATCCGGTAACGCGCAGACGGCGAGGAGGATTCAGCCCGGGCAATACCCATGGCGTCCACCGCACATACCTTGATCTTGCGCTCGCGGATGGCCCACTGCGCGGTCTGTGGCAAGCTGTTCCAAAGTTCCGCCCCGGAGCGGTCACTCTGCAGAATCAGGACACCGCATTCCCGCATGCCTGCAAGCGGGTCGGAATGCAGGAACACGTTCGGGTCGTGCGCCATCACCAGGTCGACGTGCTTGAGTTCACAGTTCAGGCGCAGGGGCTCATGTGAAAGCACACCGGCATAAGTGGCCGGCTGACCCCGCTTCTCCCGACCATGCTGCGGGTAGGCCTTCACGTGCATGCCGAACAACTCGGCGGCCGCTGTCATCAGGCCGTCGCCGGCGCCAATGACGTCCCATCCGCCGATGGAATGGATGCGCAATTCGAGTGAGTCTTCGGGGTTGAGGTTCAGGTTTCCCGCCGAAGGGAGGGCCAGCGTGGCGACGTGCGGGTAGTCGGCCAGGATGTTTTGCTGCCAGATCTCGACCTTCGGCAGCTGTGTTTCCTTCCGTATGAATTCGATACCGAGGTAGAAGCGCCGCTGCCGTTTGCCGTCGTCCAGCATGTTTTCAACCGCTGCGACGACGTCACCCGGTTGCAGGTCCCGGCCGCCCAGGCCGAAGCAACCGGAATAGAGATCAGGCACCTGGTCGGCCGCCAGCGCGGCCAGCCCCGGATACGGCAGCTCCGCAGCTGTCTCCGCATGTTTCTTCCTGCGGCTGCGCTTGCCGGCTCCGCTGACCGCCCGGCCGTTCTCGGCCGCCTGCGCCAACGCAGAGCGGAGCTCGCGGATCATCGGCAGTTCGACCGCCAGCGGCTGGTCCGTTCGTTCCAGGACGATCACTCCCTTCTTGCCCGCCAGCATCGAGGTAACCAGGTCGGCCGGGAAGGGCCGGAACATGACCAGGTTGAGTACGCCGACTTTCAGGCGCCGCTTCTCCCTGAGGTAGTCGGCGACGACTTCCGCGTTGCCGACGACCGAGCCCTGGCCCACGATCACGTAGTCTGCATCGTCGAGGCGATAGCCCACGGCCCGTCCATAGGGACGGCCGGTCAGTGCCTCGTACTCCTTGAAGGCGCGGTCTGCCAGACCGGCGATGTGATCGAAGTAGAAAGGCCGTTGCGCCGCCACACCCTGTGCATACGACTCCTGGTTCTGGACCACGCCCAGGCTGGCGGGATAGTCGAAATCGAATAGCTCCGGAATACGCCGGCGGCGTTCACCGAAAACAGCACGCTGGGCCGCCGTCGGCGTCTCGATCAGGTCAGCCGGGTCGCCCAGGTACTCGCGAATCAATTCGGTTTCGGGCTGGTGGAATGATTCGATGACGTGGCTGGTTTGAAAACCATCCTGGGCACAGAGACCGGGGTTGAGAGATAACTCGGCGATACGATGCGCCACCAGGTTCAGGTCGGCGACGCTTTGCACATCCTTGGCGAAGAGCTGGAAAAAGCCGGTGTCATCGACCGCGTGATAGTCGTCGTGACCCGCGTGGATGTTCAGCGAATGTTTGGTCATCGCGCGGCAAGCCACGTTCAGCACGTAGGTCAGCCGCTTGCCGACGGCCGCATACAGCGATTCGTGCATGTAGGCGATGCCCTGCCCGCTGGAAAAATTGGTGGTGCGCAGGCCGACCATGCTCATGCCTGCCGTAACGCCCGCCGCGGCATGCTCGCCTTCGGGTTCGAACGAGATCAGGCTGCGTCCGTTGACGTTCTTGGCGCCCGCCGCGGCCGAGGACACCCAGGCTTCGCCCATCTTGGTGGACGGCGTAATCGTATAGGCCCCCGACGCCTCACTGGCGGCGGTCTCCATGGCAATGACGGCCGAGCTACCATCACCGGTTGTCAAGATCCCGGGGTACCGGGCCTGACTTGCGTGCGGCTTCATACGGCTCTTTTCTCCAGCGCTTTCGGGTTTTCGGCAAACTGCTGACCCTCGACCCACACAATGGCATCGGTGGGACAGCGCGAAACGGCTTTGGGGTCTGCAAGGGCGATTTTTTCGTAGTCGATGACGGCGAGGTTGTCGACCATTTCAATCAGGCCTGGCGCAGCGTCGGCAACACATCGGGCGCAAGCATTGCAAGCCACACTGCACAGTTCCACGGCGTCGTCACCATGCAACAGATTTCGGCACTGCACGATCAGCTTGTGGTCCATCGGCATCAGAACGAACAGGTCCTTGGGACAGGTTTCGACACAATCGTTGCAGGCCGTGCACCGCTCAGGGATCACTACCGGCAGTTCGTCCTCGTTCATGTAGATGGCGTCCAGGTCGCAGACCCGTTCGCAGTCGGCCAGACCCAGGCAGCCCCAGGTGCAGCCCTTGCCACCGCCGGCGACGGCCGTCGCGGCCTTGCAGGTTTCAAAACCCGAATAATCCGCCTCGCGGTGGGCTTCGTTCTTGCCGCCGGCACACAGCAACCGGGCCACGCGCTTGTTCGCTTCGCCAGCATCAACGCCCAGGAAGCCAGCAACATCCTCGATGTCGTCGGGGCCCATCACGGTGCAACCCGACGGTTGTTCACCCCCTGACACCAGTGCTTCGGCAAATGCGCGACAGCCTGGCTGCCCACAGGCGCCGCAGTTGGTATTCGGCAGCATTTCCTCGACGCTGACGATGCGCGGGTCTTCCCACACCCGAAAGCGCTTGTTCACCAGCGAAATCAAAAGGCCGAAGAACAGCCCCACGCCGCCGAGAATCAAGGCCGAGTCGAGAACGGGGATACCGGTCATTCGTCGTTACTGCCCGCCGCTTGCCAAGTCAGCCTGGCTCAGCAGCCAGGCGGAAAGTTTGCCGGCCGGGTCGGAGGCCGCTTCGCCAGTTGGCGTCGGCACCACCGACAGGGTCTCGAGCAACGCGTAATCTTCAGCTTGCTGCGCGGCGCTGATGCCACCAATCGAGCGCTTCTTCAGTTCCTTGGGAAAAGCCAGTGAAACGAAGCGCTCATAGGTCGTCTCACCCGCTTGCGGGTCGTGTACGAAGCTCACCGCCTCGGAAGACATCAGCGCTGCCACAGCCGCACCCGGAAAGTCCTTGAAGGCGTCCAGCGCGCCGTCCCCGGTCTCCTGCTGCACGAACACGCCTGGCGATATGACACGGGCAAGCGCCGCCGCCGACGCATCGCCCTCGACGACGAAGACCATCTTCATCGCCATGTCCAGGAAGGGAACGACCTGCGCAGGCGTAAACACCGTGCCGGGCAGCTCGATGACCAGGCCGGGAGCCAATGAGCGTTCCGATCGGCTCCATTGCGCGAACGGCTTGCGTTCCAAGAGCGCGGCGTGCTCCTCTTCCACATACTTCCCGCGCTGGGCCAATTCGACTACATGCGCGGCTGAGAAGACACGGCCAATCTGCGCCAGCCTCTCACCCACCTTGCCAGCGAGATCCTCGCCCTCCTCCAGCGTCAGAACGAACGGATCATCAGCAGATCCCAGCATACCGTCCAATACGGACTGCGCGGCACGCGTCGGCGCCTCGGCGGCTTCGGCGATGCGTGCCGATTTCGGCGTAAACACGGAAAACCGGTCCACGTCGACGTGGCCGCGGGCAAAAAATCCGAGGGCCGCGGTCTGGTCGTCGGGCGCTTTGCCCGTTCCGCCCAGCAAAGCCCTGATTTCTTCGGAGGTCTTCGCAACCGCCGAATGGAACTTGTCGATGCACGGGCGGATCGCGTTCAGGGCGACGCCTCTTCTCTCTTCAGACGGCATAGCGCTCGAATTCCTTGTTCAGTCGATTGATCTTTTCCTGCGGCGTCACCGGCGGCACGGCGCGGACTTCATCGTAGACGGGCATGCTGTCATCACGGAAAAATATCCCGAGACGGAGCATGTCGGTGCGGCGCGCAAGGGACCGCGCCTCGTCTATGTTCTTCGGATCGTGCACGCGGCGGGCCTTGAACAGTTTCTCGAGGCCGGGCGGGTCGACACCCTCCTCGTGCACCAGCAACTCGGTGGCATCAGGGTTCTTCACATTCTCTGCAAAGATATCATCCGTGAATTTCGGGCAACGCTGCAGGATACGAACGAACGAGAATCCGGGATGCTCGTAGGCCGCCTGCAGAGTGGCATAGAGGTGGGCCGGCACCCAGTCGGCAGTCTGCGCGACAAAAGAAGCGTTGGAAATGCCCAGAGTCGCCTGCAGGGGATCCAGCGCCGGCAATACCGCGCCGCGGGGCGAAGTCATCGACGCATAGCCCTGTGGCGTGGTGGGCGAGGTCTGGTTCTTGGTCAGCCCATAGATGTTGTTGTCGAGCATCAGCACGACCATGTTCGCGTTGTAACGCGTGGCATGGATCCAGTGCCCGGCGCCGATGGAGGTGCAGTCGCCGTCGCCCATCACGACAAATACGTCCAGTTCCGGCCGGGCCAGCTTGACCCCTGTGGCCAGCGGCAGCGCACGGCCGTGGATACCGTGAAAGCCGTAGGCGTTGACATAATGCGGAAAGCGGCTGGAACATCCGATGCCCGACACGAACACCATTTTCTCTGGCTGCAATTGCTCCTTGGCCAGCAGGCGCTTGACCGCGTTGAGGGCGCCGAAATCTCCGCAACCTGCACACCACTTACCGGGCCGCCTTTGGTAGTCTTCCGCCTCGAAACAGACTTTCGCGTCGGCTTCGAGATCCAACAGGGACAGGGCAAGACCGCTCATAATGCTGCTCCTCTCTCAAGTGTTACGGGCTGCTCCAGCTTCGCAATGATGCTGTTGTAAATGTCTTTTGGTCGCAACGGCTGACCGGGACAGCTGGTCCAGCAGTCGATATCGACCAGGGTGTGCGCCCGCAGCAGCCAGGCAAGCTGCCCGTAGCGCCGTGATTCCTCGGTGATGTATGGATCTCCGACGGTGTCGGAATAATTGATTTCGACGGTCATCACCTTTTCGAACTTGCTTAAGATATCCTTCAGGCCGGGCTCCAGCGGCGACAGGAAAGTCAACTGGCATGAAGATACCTTGAGGCCTTCCGCGCGGGCACGGTCCACAGCTTCCTCGATGGCGCCATGGGTCGATCCCCAGCCGACCACCAGCAGGTCGCCTGTCTCGTCGCCATGCACATCGGGGGGCATCAGGGTCGACTGGAATACCGCGAGTTTGCGGCTGCGCATGCGCATGCCGCGTTCGTTGCTGGACGGGTGATAGGAAACCAGGCTGTCTTCGTCATGCGCCAGGCCGGTGACCGTGTGCGCCCCCCCCGGCGCGCCGGGAATGATGCGCCTCGACAGACCGGTTTTCGGGTCCCAGTCGTACGGCCGCAGACCCTCGGGCACGGGTGCGAGGTCGATCGGGCCCTCCTGCCAGCGTTCATCCAGTTCGGGACGCGTGAACTGCTGCACGCCGGTCGCCAGGTTGGCGTCGGTCAACACGATCACCACCGTGCGAAAGGTCTCGGCAATGCGGCGCGCCGTCACCATGGAATGAAAGCACTCTTCGATGGAACGCGGCGCGATAACCACCCGCGGCGCATCGCCCGGCTGGCCGTAGATCGAGGACAACAGGTCGGACTGCTCGACCTTGGTCGGAAGCCCGGTCGACGGACCACCGCGTTGAACGTCGAGGACCACCAGGGGCACTTCCGTCATGATGGCCAGCGCAAGAAACTCCGTCTTCAGCGCCATGCCCGGACCGGACGTAACGGTCAGCGCGACCTTACCGGCATAGGAGGCTCCGATGGCGACACCTGCCGCGGCAATCTCGTCTTCGGCCTGGTGCACCATGCCGCCGTAGTTCTCGATAAATTCGGCGAGCTCATGCGACACGGACGTAGCGGGCGTGATGGGGTACATGGAGCACAGTTCCATCCCGGCCGCGACAGCGCCGAGCGCGCAGGCCTGGTTGCCGTTCATCACCAGGCGCTCCTCGGTGGCAGGCACCGAAGGGAGATCGAACTGGAAGTCCAGATTCTCGCGCGCCCAGGCCATGCCGTTCTTCACCAACTGGATATTGAGGTCGATGACCTTTTGCGACTTGAACCGGAATATGTTCGCGATCTGCTTCTCGATGATGGACAGATCACGCTGATAGATCTCGGCCAGCATGCCCAGCGCAAACATATTCTTGCCGTGACTGGGGTTGGTGACGACTTTGAGAGCTTCCTCCTCGATGGGAACGCTGATGAAGCGATAGTTCTTCGAGGACATTTCCTCCATCGCATTCTCGTATTGCTTGCGCAGCAGCTCGTCCTCGTGGGTCGCCCACATACTTTCCTGCAGGATGATGCAATTGTCGTCGAGTGACTCGAGCCGATGGCGGGAAAGCAGCACCTGCTCGTTGAACGCAATGGCCAGTTTGGACTGGTCACCCCAGTTGGTGATCTTGCCCGTGCCGAACCGGATGATATTGCCCGAGGTGCTGGTCACGGTGTGATGAGGGGGTTCGATTTCCGCCGGAATGATCTCCACCGTCCATACGCCATTGCCCATCTTGGCGCAGGTCTGGCCGAAGAGCTGGGCGCACTTCTGGGCGCCTTCACCCGAGTTGGTAATGATCTCGACGGTATGCTCGGAAATCCCGATGATCTTCGTTTCCTTCTTGGCCGCATTGCTCAATGTTTCAATCTCCAGAAAATGCCAGGATCCAGTTTTGCGTATTCTACCCAAATGCCACGGCCAACTTTACATGTCTAATTGCGAATCAATTTGGCATAGATCAAGTAAAAAGCAATCATTCCGGAAATTTACCTTTATACGATCCCAAGGAATGGACTCAGCTACACGTCCTGCCGTATCAGCGTTGAGTGGTGCGGCATGCAGCATAACATTCAGCGGAGAGGGTCCCCGCGAATGACAGTTACAGCAACGGCTCCAGTGCGGCCCAAAACTGGTCCAGAATGATGGGCTGGGCGGCCGCTGTGGGGTGGATGCCGTCGGCCTGCATCAGGCCGGGCTCCAGCGCGATGTCCTGCAGCAGGAACGGCAGCAGTACGATGCCGTGCTGACCCGCCAATTCGGCATAAGTGCCGTTGAACTGTTCGGTGTAGGTCCGGCCATAATTGGGCGGGATGCGCATTTCTGCCAGCAGCACCTTCGCGCCAGCGGCCAGGCTCTGTTCGATCATCGAGGACAGGTTGCCACGCGTTACCTCGATTGGCAGTCCGCGTAACCCGTCGTTACCACCGAGTTCCACGATGACGATCTCCGGTTCATGCTGTTCCAGCAGGCGTGGCAGGCGCGTCAGCCCGCCTTGGGTGGTTTCGCCGGCGATACTCGAGTTGAAAACCCGGTAAGCGTGACCATCTTGATCTAAGCGCTGCTGCAACAGGCTGGGCCAGGATTCGCTCAGTTCCATGCCATAAGCCGCGCTGAGACTGTCGCCCACAATGACGATGGTCTTACCATCCGCGGCAACCCAGGCGGGCAACAGGCAAATCAGCAAACACAGCAAGCGAAACCTGGAAATCATGAGCACCTCACAAGACAACCATCCCCAGACCGTACTGAAAGCACAGGAACTGAGCAAGCAGGTCAGCAGCCCCGAAGGGCCACTCACCATCCTGGACCGCGTCAGCCTGGACGTACGCGAGGGTGAGTCGGTCGCCATCGTCGGCGCCTCAGGGGCCGGCAAGTCCACTCTGCTCGGACTGCTGGCAGGCCTGGATGTTCCCAGCTCGGGCCGAATCTGGCTCGGAGCAGCCGAAATCACGGCGCTGGACGAGGACGGCCGGGCTGCGTTGCGCGCGGACAAGGTCGGCTTCGTATTCCAGTCGTTCCACCTGCTCGCTTCGCTCACGGCCATCGAAAACGTGATGCTGCCGCTTGAACTCACCGGGACCGACGACGCCGGGCCCGCCGCGCTGCAGGCGATCCGCACAGTCGGCCTGGAGCCCCGCAAGCGCCACTACCCCCACCAGCTGTCCGGAGGTGAAAAGCAGCGCGTCGCGATTGCCCGCGCCTTTGTGGTCCAACCCTCTGTCCTGTTCGCCGATGAACCCACCGGCAACCTCGATAAGCGAACAGGGGAAGCCGTCATCGATCTGCTGTTCAAAATGAATGCCGACACCGGAACGACGCTGGTCCTTGTGACCCACGATCTCGACCTGGCCGAGCGCTGTGACCGGATCCTGTTCATGGACGCCGGACGCATCGAACGGGAATCGAGCCGGAGTGCCGGACATTGAACAAGCGCCGGCCCAGCACCTTGCGACTGGCCTGGAAATTGCTGACCCGGGACTGGCGGGCCGGTGAGCTGACCGTGCTGGCGTCCGCCCTGCTGGTGGCGGTCGCCGCCATGACCGGCGTTGCCTTCCTGACCGACCGCGTGGGCCAGGCCGTGGAGATGCGGGCCGCCGAATCGCTGGCCGCGGACCTGCGGCTCGATTCCACGCGACCCATCAGCGACGACTACGCGGCCTTGGCAACGGCCAACGGGCTGCGCAGCGCGCACCTCAGCAGCATGCCCAGCGTTGTGTTCGACGGCGAGGCGAATACCCTGGCGGCGATCCGCGCCGTGACCGCGGGTTACCCGCTGCGCGGCCGGCTGAAGACCTCGGAACGGCTGCTCGGCGAAGTTGAGGTAACCGATACCATCCCTGCGCCGGGTGAGGCCTGGGCCGCACCGCGATTGTTGGCGCGCCTTGGCGCTGACACCGGAGCGGAGATCGAGGTTGGCGGGACGACCCTGCGGGTGACCCGCGTGCTGGATTTCCGGCCAGACGAGGGCTGGAGCTTCGTCGATCTCGCCCCGACGCTGTTGATCAACGACGCCGACCTCGGCGCCACTGAACTCGTGCAGCCGGGCAGCCGTGTCTCCTACCGCATGCTGTTCGCCGGCCAGCGGGACGCGGTGGATGCCTTCAAGGATCTCCTGGACGCGCGGCTCGCGGAAGGCGAGCGTCTGCGCGACATCCAGGATACGAACCCGCAAATCCGCTCATCCATGGAGCGTGCAGGTCGTTTTCTGAACCTCGCTTCGATGGTGTCCGTGCTGTTGGCGGCGGTGGCCGTTGCGATGGCCGCTCGCCGCTATTCGCATCGGCACCGGGACCGTATCGCCCTGCTCAAGTGCATGGGGGCCAGCGAATCGACCATCCTGCGCAGCAATATCTGGCAGTTGCTG
>JAPHSB010000137.1 GCA_026193295.1 Lysobacterales bacterium | reverse complement strand
GGATACTCACGCGCGGGCAGCAACGCGATCTGCTCGATGCGCCCGGTCGAGCGCTGCGATTCCGGATCGAAAACCCGGATTGTCTCGATTTCCTCGTCGAACAGGTCAAGACGGTACGGGGTAGAACTACCCGCAGGATACAGATCGATCACCGAACCGCGGATGGCGTACTGCCCGGATTGGTAAACCTGCTCGGCCGGTTCGTAGCCGGCATGGTGCAGGCGCCGGCGAAAATCCTCGATCGACAGGGCCTGGCCGGCAGCGAGGTCAAAGCTGCGTTGCAGGATGTAGTCCGCGGGCGGCAGGCGCTGGACCAGGGAAGAGACGGGCGACAGCAGCATGCCCTGCGGTGCAGCGGCCAGGGCAGCCAGGGTTTTCAGGCGGTCAGCGATGATATCGGGATGCGGTGAAAACGGGTCGTAGGGCAGGGTCTCGTGGTCCGGGAACAGCCAGACCGGCAACGGGCTGGCCGACAGCAGTTCGATGTCCCGCGCCAGCATGTGTGCCTGGTGACTGGAGCGCGTGACCACCAGCGTGATGCCGTCATGAGCCGCTGCCGCTGATTGCAGTGCGAGGGCCAGGGAACTCCCGTGCAGGCCGACCCATGCCCGGTGGTCTGCGGGTTCCTCCGCAAAACGCGCGTTGAGCGGATGGGTGCTCACACCTGGTCCGGGTTGGCCTTGTGTCCTGCCAGGCGGAGAACCAGGTACAGCAGACCAACACCAAGCGCCAATCCGCCCCACCAGGGCAGGCCGAAGGCGACCGGTAGCGTACCCGCCCCGAGTGAGACCGCGCCCACCACCATGGCGTAGGGCATCTGCGTGCGGACATGTTCGATGTGGTCGCAGCCGGACGCCATCGACGAAAGTATCGTGGTGTCGGAAATGGGCGAGCAATGGTCGCCCCAGACACAACCCGCCAGCACGCCGGCGATGGATGAGTAGAGCAGGTGCATGTCGGATGGCCCCGAGTGACCCGTGTTGACCATGACGGCCCAGGTCAGGGGCACCACCAACGGCACCAGAATACCCATGGCGCCCCAACTGGAGCCGGTGGCGAAGGCCGTGAACGCCGCGATGACGAAGACCAGGAACGGCAGCAACTGGGCCGGCACGGAGTCACCCAGGATGGAGACCAGGAAATCCGCCGTCTCGAGTTCCGCCGTGATGCTGGCCAGCGCCCAGGCCAGGATCAGCGTGATCATGGCGTAGATCATCGCGCGCATGCCCTTGTACCAAGCGCTGACGACCTCCTCGAGGGTCATGATGCGTTGCGCGATCGACAGCACGGTGGCGGTGACCATGCTGAGCAGGGAGGCCCACAGCAGCGCCTTGTAGGAATTGGCCGCACCTATGATGTCTTTCAGCCCGGGATCCGCGATCTCAACCTTCGCCCGCCCCGTGATATACAGACCCGCGATCACGGCCAGTACGAGTACCGCGATAGGCAACACGGCATTGATGGCCCGCTGCGGTTTGTTCGGCACCGGGTCGATCGGCTCGCAATCAGCCGCCATCGCCGAGTCCAGGTGGCCTCCCGGCCTGACGCCAAGAGACAATGCATCCTGCTCGGACCGCCTCATCGGACCAAAATCCCGGCCGCTGCCGGCGACCATGAAGACGAAGATGATCGCCAGGATCGGGTAAAAGCTGTACGGTATGGACGCGATCAGCGCCAGGTAGGCATCCATGTTCAGCCCATCCGAGAGGGTCAGGGCCTGGCTCAGCAGACCGACCTCGTAGCCGATCCAGGTCGTCACCAGCGCGATACAGGCGACCGGAGCCGCCGTGGAATCGACGATATAAGCAAGCTTGGCCCGGGAGACGCCCATCGAATCGGTCACCGGGCGCATGGCGTTGCCTACGACCAGCGTATTGGCGTAGTCGTCGAAAAACACGGCCAGCCCCAGGGCAGCGGTCGTCAGGCACGCGCGGCGTGCTGAATTGGCCCAGCCGACGACGTGGTTCACGATGCCGTTCATCCCGCCGTTGCGCGAGATCACGCCAACCGTGCCGCCGATCATGAAGGTGAACAATATGATGGCTGCGTGATCCGGGTTGGCCAGCGATTCGAGGGTATATTTCTCAAAGGACTCCAGCAGTCCGATCCAGGCGCCCTGGAGGCTGAATCCGTGGATGGCCCAGGCACCCAGCCAGATGCCCGCAAACAGCGCGGGGACGACCTGCCGCAGGACCAGGGCCATCAGGATGGCCACCAATGGCGGCAGTATGGAAACCCAGGTGCCCGCGGTCTCCATCAGGCCGCCAGGCGGCCGACACCGGCGGCCTGCCCGACGCCTGCTTTCTGCAGGACAAAATAGGAACGCAGCAAACTGACCTGCTCGGCTCCGCTCTCCGTCCGCATCAACTGGCGACGGACTTCCGCGGCGCCCGTTCGACCGTCCAGGTACCAACCGATGTGCTTGCGAGCGACGCGCACGCCCATCGCTTCGCCATAGGCCTGCCACAAGGCGACGAGGTGTCGTTCCATCACGTCCAGCACTTCGGCCGGGCCGGGTGGCGCCAACCGCTCGCCGTGCTCGAGGAAATGCGCGACTTCCCGAAATATCCAGGGATTGCCCTGGGCCGCCCGGCCGATCATCACTCCGTCTGCGCCCGTTTGTGCCAGCACCGCGGCGGCGGCTTCGGGCGTGTCGATGTCGCCGTTGGCGAATACGGGAATCGTCACCGCGGAGCAGATGTCCCGGATCGTTTCATACTCCGCCTCGCCCTTGAAGCGGTCAGACCGCGTGCGGCCGTGCACCGCCAGGGCCGCGATGCCGGCAGCCTCGGCCAGCCGGGCGATCTCGACACCGTTGCGCTCCCTTGGGTTCGGCCCGGTGCGGATTTTCACGGTGACGGGCACGTCGACCGCCGCGACCACGGCATCCAGGATCGCCCGCACCTGGTCGGGGTGGGAGAGCAGGGCAGAACCCGCCAGCTTGTTGCAGACCTTCTTGGCCGGGCAGCCCATGTTGATGTCGATGATCTCGGCGCCGCGGGCGACATTGTAGCGCGCCGCATCGGCCATCCAGTCCGGCTCGCTGCCGGCGATCTGAACGGCCACCGGGCTGCTTTCGCCTTCGAAATCACCTCGCAGCTTCGAAGTCGCGGTGTGGCGCAGGGCCGGGTTGGCCGCCAGCATCTCGGACACCGTGTAGCCTGCACCGAGATCCCGGCACAGCCGCCGGAAAAACTTGTCGGTGACGCCCACCATGGGAGCCAATGCGAGCCGGTTGGGAAGCGGGAAGGGGCCTATCTGCATGGATCTCGAACCTGGGTTCAGGACAGCGCGCCGAATATTTTGAACCCGGCCACCCAGGTGCCGATGGCCGAGCCCAGGTTGGAAAAGAAAAACACCAGCAGGATACGGGTCGCCGGGTTGCGGAACCAGCCCTTGACCGTGGTGATGTCGAAACGGAGATTTTCCAGGTCTGACACGCGCGGCTTGCGCAGCCAGGATTCCACCAACCCCGTCACCATGCCGGCGGCGATCGTCGGGTTCAGGGACGTGATCGGCGCTGCGACGACGGCGCTGAGCACGGTCAGAGGATGCCCGCGGGCGATCAGCGCTCCGAGGGCGGCCAGGCCGCCATTGATGGCCACCCAAATGAACACCAGCTGCCAGCCCAATTCAGGGCTGCGTGAAAAGCCGATGAAAAAACCGGTCAGGACCAGGATCATGATGGCCCAGGGGATGACACGGGGCCAGCGTGCCCGTGGCGGTTGGGCCTCGAGTTCGGCTCGCTCCGCGGCCGGGTCGGCCTGGTCACTCTCAAGGTGCCGCGCCAGGCCCTCCATGTGACCCGCCCCGATCACCACGAGCACCTTGCGGCCGCTGGCCACAGCATTCTCCTCACGCAGGCGCGCAGCCATGTAGCGGTCGCGCTCGGCGATGAGCGCTTCGTAGAGCTGCGGCGAGTGCTCGGCGAACTCGGTGAAAGTAGACTCGAGAATATCCCCTTCCTTCAACTTCT
Source organism: Lysobacterales bacterium (assembly GCA_026193295.1). Lineage (GTDB taxonomy): Bacteria > Pseudomonadota > Gammaproteobacteria > Xanthomonadales > SZUA-36 > CALKKN01. The sequence continues at coordinate 4,687 of JAPHSB010000137.1, read as the reverse complement.
CGATGGCTTCCTCGTCGATCTCGTCCGAACTCACCATGCCCAGCGCCAGCCCGGTCATCAGGTACATACGCTTGTACCACGGCACACTGGCGTAACTGCGCTTCAGGGTGGTGGCGAGATCGCGGTCTACCAGTTGCAGCGGCAGGCCATGCTCCTTGGCCGCGATGACGGCGGCACGCATCTCCGCGCCCGGCTCGATGCCAAATTGCTCGGCGATCCGGCGCTGGTAGGCGCTCAGCGCCAGGTTGGCCATGACCAGCCCGGCCTTGCCATCACGAAGCACCCGGTACAGGTCCAGGTCGGTCCACTTGCGCTCAGCGGTCAGCGCGTCGTAACGCGCCTGGCACAATTCGACTGCGATCGAGTCGAAATTGCCCGAAGCGGCCAGTTCGCGAACCGCGTCAGCACTGGCGCGCGAAACATGGGCTGTGCCAATCAGGGTGTAGTGGACGCCGTCGCGCTGCAACCGCCGGATGGGTTGGTTGGAAAGCGGCGAGCTGGCTTCATCGCCGGCCGCCGTGGTTGCGGCTATCGGGTTTTCGGTCAGGGCTTCTTGCGACATGTATTCCGCACACTCGGGAAGAGGCGCAAGGATACCTTATCCGAGCGCTGCTGGCCCGCAAAAAGCACACCGGCGTGGCGGTGGCCGCAGCGCGGCTGCTCTAGCCTTTGTTATCGTCGAGGACCTGTCCCTTGTGCAGGACCGTGTAAAGAACCAGGTCGTATTCGAAATAGACGCTCCAGCCATTGTAGTCCCAGCGGGTGATGGGCGGATCGCCGACCGGCGCATCCTCCTTGGCGGGAACGCCGTAACGGTTCCGCACATCGGACTGCTTCATACCATTGCTGGGGAGGTCCATGCGAGCGGCTTGACGGACTTCTTCGATGAGCAGCACATCAGCCGCCAGGCTGCCGGCTGTAAGCAGGCCATAACACGCCGCAAGCGATGCCGAAAACATCAGCGCCAGAACCATCCTTGTCATGTCACCGTCTCCATTTCCGTTCATGGGGAACCTAAATATAGCATGTAACGCCTTGTAGGACCGCACATTGTCCAGTCAACACTCAAGCCGCGGCTTGCTGCAGTAAACGCGTGTAAGACTGGTAGCGCCATTTGCGGATTTTGCCCGCGTCGACCGCCTCGCGGATCGCGCAGCCCGGTTCGCCTGCATGGCGGCAATCGTTGAAGCGGCAATGCCCCTGGAAAGCGCCGAAGTCACGAAAACCATCGGCGATTTCCTGCTGCGTCATGGGCCACAGTCCGTATTCCCAGACCCCGGGCGAATCGATGAGACGGCCGCCGCAGGGCAGGGTATACATCACCGTGGTAGTCGTCGTGTGCGTCCCCTTGCCGGTCACGCGCGACAATGCGCCCGTTTGCAGCTCCAGGTCCGGCAGCAAGGCATTGACCAAGGACGATTTGCCGACGCCCGACTGTCCAACGAGGATGCTGGTCTGTGCTTCCAGCGTCGGCGGCAGCGCCGCGATTCCGGGCGCCTCCTTGCAGGAAGTTGTCAGCAAGGGGTAACCCAGTTCGCGGTATTCGTCGAGGCGGCGCAGTGGACTGTCATGCATCAATTCTGCCGTGGTCAGACACTCGGCCTTGTTGAGCACGATGACGGGTCGGATCCCCAGGCTGTGAACGGCGACCAGGTAGCGCTCGAGCAAGTCGCGGCTCGGCTCCGGTGTTGGCGCCACCACGACAAGGACCTGGTCGAGATTGGCGGCGATTGCCTGCTTGTTGCCCCTCGCGCCGGCCCGCACGAATTCGTTGCGGCGGGGCTCGATGGCCGTGACGACCGCTGATTGGTTTTCGATTTGGGCTATTTCGACCCGGTCGCCGCACAGCGGCCGGCCGACCGAGCGCCGGAATACGCACTCGAGTCGCTCGCCATCCGCAAGTTCGGCCAGGCCGTGACTGCCGTGAGAAACCAGCACCAATCCGGAACCGCTCAAAGGCAATGCTCCATGGGTCTCTCAATGCGTGGTTCACGAATCATGCCGGCTATTGTACCCTTGCCGATCATGGACATCCCACTGCAACAACGCCTGGTCTGGCTCGACCTCGAGATGACCGGCCTCGACCCTGACAATGATTCGATCCTCGAGATCGCCACCGTCGTAACCGACCAGGACCTCAACGAACTCGCCGTGGGTCCCGTTTGCGCAATTCGCCATCCGCAGTCCGTGCTGGACAACATGGACAGCTGGAACACGGAACACCATAAGGCCTCCGGCCTGTGGCAGCGGGTATTGCAGAGCACCGTCAGCCTGTATGAGGCGGAGCGCGATACGCTGGAATTCCTGTCCGCATGGACGGAGCAGGGTGCGTCACCGCTGTGCGGCAACAGCATTTGCCAGGACCGGCGGTTTCTGTTCCGCCTGATGCCTGAACTGGAGCGCTGGTTTCACTACCGAAATCTGGACGTCAGCACGCTAAAGGAGTTGGCGCGGCGGTGGGCGCCGCAGCTTCTGGAATCCTTCGTCAAGGAGAGCCGTCACGAAGCTCTGGCGGATATCCGCGAGTCGATTGAGGAGTTGCGTCACTACCGATCGCATATGGGTGACCTGGGTGGTTGCAAATGACACGTTTTCTTGCGACGATTGCGCTGGTTTAACACAAATTTAATGAGGACGGGCCGTAATTTTTCCGGAAAATTCCGCGATCGGCCAGAAGATCGAAACTTAAATCTCGGCAAGAATACTTCAATATCAGTCAACACAATTGGGAGAGACCCGATGAAAAGCAGGGAAAATTTCTTCAATAAGCTCCGCTGGCCGCTTTTGCTCCTGGTGCCTCTGTCGGCGCTCATGGCCAGCAGCGCCTGGGCGCAGGATACCGATGATCAGGAAGCGGACGAGGACGCGACCAAGCTCGACGCGATCGTGGTCACCGGTTCGCGTATCAAGCGCACCGAGATCGAAGGGCCATCACCCGTCGTGGTGCTGACATCTGAGCAAATGGAGAAAGAAGGCTTCACGACGGTTTACGAGGCCCTGAATTCACTGACTCAGAACGTCGGCGGCGTGCAGGACGATCAATTCAATGGTGGCTTCACGCAGAATGCCAGTGCGATCGATTTGCGGAGCCTCGGCCCCGGGCGCACGCTGTTGATGTTGGACGGGCGCCGCATCACCGACTATCCGTTGCCATTCAACAGTCAAAGCAACATTGTAAACCTGTCCTCGATTCCGCTCGGGATGGTGGCGCGCATCGAGGTTTTGCTCGGTGGCGCTTCCGCCATTTACGGCTCTGATGCGATTGCCGGCGTGATCAACGTCATTACCAAGAAAGACCTCGACGATCACACCATCTCGCTGCGCTACGGGGACACCCACGAAGGCGGTGGCGAATCCATTCGGGCGCAACTGACTGGCGGCTGGGTGGGCGACCGCTGGTCGTTTACCTACGGCCTCGAATACTTTGACCGCGATCCGATCTGGGGCTATCAAAGGGACTATATGGACTCGGTCGAAGATGATCCGGCTGGCGAGCCTTTCGTCAACTCACGGACCTTCCTGATCCTGGATTTTTACAACAGCTTTCTGACCAGTCCCAATCCGGAAGGCATTTACGTGAATCCCGATCCAGCTGTTTGCGGAAGCTCTGGCGTAGACGTGTACTCGTTCCGGCCGCGTAGTGGTAATTATTGCGGTCGACCAGATGACGTTTCGCTTTTCACGATACGAAATGGTCAGGAGAACACGTCCCTTTTCACCAATTTCAGCTTTGAGATTACGGACACCATGGAACTGTTCGGTTCGGTCAACTACTTCGACAAGGAAGGCACGTTCAACACGGGGACCCTGTTCTGGCAGTCAAACCTGTTCGGCCCGAACGTAACTGGCACCAACACGGTGACCAACCTGGCATATCCGGTCGAGTATGACTTCACCGCTTTCGGCATAGGCGTCATCGACTATTATCAGAACCAGCTTTTCCAGCGAATTCTGACCGAAAATGAAGTCGGCGGACTGGAAAATACGAACCAGCGTTTCGATGAGGAGGTGACCGAACTGGTCGGAGGAATCCGGGGCTCGTTCGGAGTCGCCTGGGATTGGCAGCTGATGGGGAGTTATGCAACATATGACCTCGTTCGGCAGCGGCGATTGTTGCTTTCCCAGCCATCGAATGAGTTATTCCAGGGCGGCCCCTGGACAGAATTGGATCCGTTGTTTGGCGACCCACTGGTAAACATCAGCCAGGCAGATTTCTATTCGCCGATTACGCCGGCTGAATTCATGGGTATTTCCGATATCGACCGCACCGAGGCCGATTCGAGTAATGCCATGGCACAGTTCACCATTACCGGTGATTTGTTCGAGATGCCGGCAGGCCCGGTCGGATTTGCCGGCCTGTTGGAATGGGGCACCCAGGACTACAAGATCAACCTGGATGACCGCCTGCTCGCCCAAGAGTTCTGGGGCTATACCGGCACGGAAGGTGGCGGAGACCGGGACCGTTACGCGGCCGCGGCGGAGTTCCGCGTGCCGTTGTTCTCGACCCTGAATCTGAATGGCGCGGTCCGGTACGACAAGTATGATGACGCCACCAACGTGGATGACGCCCTCACCTATAACCTGGGTGTGGAGTTCCGTCCCTTGAAGCCGCTGCTGCTCAGGGGGAATTTTGCAACCAGCTTCCGTGCCCCGGATATGCACTTCATCTATGCGGCGCCGTCGGGCT
>JAPHSB010000406.1 GCA_026193295.1 Lysobacterales bacterium | reverse complement strand
TGATGGAATTCCGTGGCTGCCTGGAGGCGGCGGACGGTGACCCGGACAACACGCCGGGCAACAAGCAGGCGATCGTCAATTCCTACAACTACTCGGTGGAAATGGAGGAGCGTGTGGCGAACCGCTTCAACGAAGCCGTCCGCGACTACAAGGCACGACAGGCGGCTGCCAAGGGCTAGGCTGCCAAAGCTTGCCAATTCCGCGTCCATGGTGAAGACGCCACGATAGCCAGTCGTAACAAGAAAAACACCCCGCCGTGGCGGGGTGTTTAGTTGTACGCAGTTGCATGTGGTGTCGCTAGTCGGCAGCAGCAGGTGTTGCACCTCGCGCGTCGTCCAGAAATTCGCGAAGTTCCCTGGCCCAGCGCCCCAGCATGCGCTTGGCCTCGGCGCGGTTGGTCACGCTGGTTGTCCATTGCATGTAACCTCGCCGGGGCGACTCCTGCCGGTCACTGGCCCTGGCGATCAAATCACCGGTCACAGAGTCGTACATATCCAGTTTGATCGTCATGCGGCCCGCACTTTCCGTGTAGCTGTGCTGAATACCCGCAGTGCTGCGAGTGTCCGGCGCGTAGACATCGAGGTCGACGATTTGAGGTGTGATGCGCAGCACTTCGTCGCCGCTTTCCGAGGCCATGACGTAACCGCCCTTGGTGGTCAGTTCCTCGGCAAACACCTCGCCGAACAGCTCGGACAGCTCGGACTTGATGCGTTCCATGTCCTCAGCTTTTACCTTGAACGGCTGCGCGCGGTTCTGATCGCGCTGCCAGTTCTTACGAAAGGCCACGGTGGCCGGGTCGAGCTGGATTTTGGTATAGGTCCCCCAGTTGGCATCGGGGTCGGTATACAGCTCACCACGCCGGGTCTTGTCCACCAGTTCGAGACCGTCCATGGAAACTGCGGCCGCTTCGTCGCTGGCGGCTGCCGGAGTGATCGGTGCGAAAAAGGCCAACAATACTGCTATCAGGGAAAGTTTCCGGAACATGGGTTCCTCCTTTAACTAAACAACACCAATGTCACTATGATACCAACAGACCCGTTTAGTTCGCTCTTGCTTTCAGGTGCGCCAGCATCGTATCGGCGTCACTGACCTCGAACGGATCGGTCGGGCAGTCATCACTCATACCCGGTTCCGCAAACAGCGCCGTGATCGCGCCATCTTCGACCAACATGGAGTAGCGCCAGGAACGATCGCCAAAGCCAAGGTTATCCTTGCGCACCAGCATGCCCATCAACCGGGTGAATCGGGCGCTGCCATCGGGCAGCAGCTTCACTTTTTCCACGCCCAGATGCTTGCCCCACTGGAACATGGTGAAGGCGTCGTTGACACTCAGACAATAGATTTCATCCACGCCAAGCGCCTTGAACTCTTCATATTTCGCCTCGTAGCCGGGCAGGTGCGTGCTGGAGCAGGTCGGCGTGAACGCGCCGGGCAGCGCGAACACCACCACCTTCTTGCCGGCAAAAATCTCGTCGGAACTGAGGTCCTGCCAGCGAAAAGGATTCGGTCCCTCCACGCTCTCGTCGCGGACGCGGGTCTTGAATACAACACTCGGTACGGTAGTCTTGACTGGGTTCAACATTTCTGGCTCCTTGGGTTGCGTATGGGTAGATCGTTTATGGCGACAGGCCAATTCAGTCACAGCAGGATAAGGGTTCTCGGCTCATTAATGAAATCAATTAAATTAATAAGGACGATAGAAACAGCCAATGGCTCTACATCCACCGGAACCTGATCTCTGTTACAACGCCGGACGGTCGCGGAGCTCCCTAAATGACCTGTGGCATGAGCTTGCGGCGTCCGGAATGTTAGGCTGTCACGGTTCAAAACCAAGTGAGCCTGATCATGAGCCCAAAGCACCTGATGCCTGTTCTGTTCATCCTGTATGTGATTCTGCTGGCCGCATTGCCAGGTTGCTCGGAGCGGACAGATCAGCCGGTAACGGACGATGCCGCCATGGCGCCACAGAAGGCCGCGGTGGAGGCGCCCGAAGTCGCCACCGATGACAATCCCTTTTTCGAGGAGTGGGACACACCCTATGGCATCCCGCCCTTCGACCGCATCCGCGATGAGCATTTCAAGCCGGCCTTCGAGCGCGGCATCGTGGAGTTGCGGGCCGATATTGCGGCGATTCGGGACAATCCGGAGCCGCCGACCTTCGAGAACACCATCGAGGCGCTGGAGCTCGCCGGTGAGTCGCTGAACCGCGTCGGTGACACCTTCAACAACATCAACAATACGGACACCAACGAGTTCCTGCAGGAACTGGATGTCGAAATGACCCCGCGCCTGTCCCGTGAGCGGGATGCGATCTACCTGGATGAGAAGATTTTCGCGCGGGTGAACGCGCTCTACGGGCAGCGCGAGTCCCTGGGCCTGGACGAGCAGGCCCTGCGCCTCCTCGAGCTCACACACCTCGACTTCGTGCGCCAGGGTGCGGCGCTGGATGCCGCGTCGCGGGAACGCATGAAGGAAATCAACGCGCGATTGTCGGAATTGAGCACAGTGTTCGGGCAGAACCTGCTGAAAGAGACCAATGGTTTTGAACTGGTCATTACCGAAGAGGCGAGCCTGGCCGGGCTGCCCGACAACATGATCGGATCGGCCCGCGCCAAGGCCACATCCAAAGGCCTGGAGAATGCCTGGGCATTCGGCCTGGACCGCGGGACTTTTGAAGGCTTCATGACCTTCGCCGACAACCGGGATCTGCGCAAGCAAATGTACGAGGGCTACCGCGCCAGAGGTGGGCAGGGTGGAGCCACGGATAACCGGGACGAGATTTCAGAGATTGCCCACCTGCGTGCCGAAGCAGCGCAGCTGCTGGGTTATGAAAATCACGCGGCCTACCAGCTGGAAACGCGCATGGCCAAGACCCCCAAAGTGGCGGAAGACTTCCTGCTCGAGGTCTGGCAGCCCGGTCTGACGCGCGCCGAGGAAGAACTGGCGGAGATGCAGGCCATCGTGCAGGCGGAAGGTCATGACTTCCTGATCGAGGGTCACGATTGGTGGTACTACGCCGAGAAGCTGCGGCAGCAGAAGTACGCGCTGAACGAAGCCGAGCTGAAGCCGTATTTCGAGCTCGGAAACGTTCGCCAGGGCGCGTTTTACGTGGCGAATCGGCTGTTTGGAGTGACCTTTGAGCCGCTTGCCGACGTGCCGGTCTGGAACCCGGTGGTCCGGCCCTATGCCGTTTATGGCCCGGAGCATGAATTCCTGGGCGTTTACATGACGGACGACTATGCCCGCGAATCCAAGCGCGGCGGCGCGTGGATGAGCACCTACCGCAGTGCCTCCAACATCCGTGAGGACGAGATCCGGCCCATCGTCACCAATAATCTGAATCTGGCTGTCCCCGCCGAAGGTGAGCCGACCCTGCTGACCTATGACCAGGTGGAAACGGTATTCCACGAATTCGGCCACGCGCTGCACGGCCTGATGACGCAGATTCGCTACCCGCGCTTTTCGGGTACGTCCGGCAGCCCGCGCGATTGGGTCGAGCTCCCTTCACAGTTCATGGAGCACTACGCCACTGAGCCGGAAGTGTTGGCCGTGTACGCGAAGCATGCCAAAACCGGTGAGGTGATCCCGCAGGAACTGGTGGACAAGGTGCGTGCGGCCTCGACACACAACCAGGGTTTCAAGACCACGGAGTACATCGCGGCTTCGCTGCTGGACCTGAAATGGCACGAGCTCTCACCCAAGCAGGCCGCAGCGGTGGAAGACATCGTGTCATACGAGAATGGCGTGCTGGCGGCGTACGGCAAACCCCCGATAATCGAGACCCGCTATCGCAGTCCGTATTTTGCGCACATTTTCGCGGGCGGCTACTCGGCGGGCTACTACGCCTATCTGTGGTCCGAGATCCTCGACGCGGACGGCTTCACGGCCTTCAAGGAGACCGGTGATATCTTCAACCCGGAACTGGCACAGCGCCTGAAGACAAACATTTACGAGGCAGGGGCCTCGCGTGACGCCGACGTGTTGTACCGGCAATTCCGCGGGCAGGACCCGACCATCGAACCCCTGCTGAAGATTCGCGGTTTGAATTGAGCAGAGGCAGGAGCGGCTTTAGCGCTTGTGCAACCAGCCGGGTAGTAGTTCGAAGGGGTCCTTGTCGCCGAGGTCACCGCACTCGATGCCTGCTGCCGCCAGGTGCTTTTGCAGCTCACCCGTCTTGTAGGCTTCGAACGTATCGGTCGCGCCGCCGAGGTGCTCGCCGCCAACGAAGATCTGTGGAATCGTGTTGCTGCCCAGGCGTGAGCGCAGCACGCCACGGATCTGGCCGCCCCAGTCGTCTTCCTGGTAGGCGACCGAGTCGAGGTCGACTGAGCGGTAGGGGATGCCCAGTTCCTTGAACAGCTTGCGCACGGCCCAGCAGAACTCGCACCATTCCAGCGCGAACAGCACGACCGGCTGATCCGGGTCGCCAAGCGCTTCGTCGACGAAAGCCGCCGCCCGGGCCGAGACCTGTTCGGGGGTCTCCTCGGCCGGCTGTGCAGCTGGCGCGGGCGTGGCCTTGACGTCGAACCGGTAACCGGGGGTCGAGCGCGAGATGTCGATTTCCTCTTCGGTCATCTGCTCGGGGATGCCTTCGAACAGCGGCGTTGACAGGTAACGCTCGCCGGTGTCCGGCAGCATGCACAGGATGGTTGAGTTTGGCGGCGCCTTCGCAGCCACGTTCATCGCACCGGCAAAGGTGGCGCCACCCGAAGTGCCGCTGAAAATGCCTTCCTGCCGCGCCAATTGTCGGGACATCTCCAGTGCCTGGTTACCGTCGATGGGCATGATTTCGTCGACCAGGTGCATGGCCACCGCATCCTCGGTCAGCCGCGGTATGAAGTCCGGCGTCCAGCCTTGCATCAAGTGCGGGCGGAAATTGGGGTGGCTGCCATCGGGCGAGCCGTCGTCCTTGCGCGCCTGGGGGATGCCGCTGCCCAGCAATTGCGAATTGTCCGGCTCGCAGACCACGATCCTGGTGTGTGGGCTTTTCTGTTTCAGTACCCGCGCGGTGCCCTTCAGCGTGCCGCCGGTGCCGTAACCGGTGACAAAGTAATCGAGCTGCCGCGCGCGGAACACGTCCAGGATTTCCAGCGCGGTGGTGCGCGTGTGGGCATCGGCATTGGCTTCATTCTCGAACTGTCGCACCAGGAACCAGCCGTGGGCCTCGGCCAGTTCCACGGCCTTGGCCAGCATGCCGCTGCCCTTGAGCTCTGCCGGCGTCAGCACGACCTTGGCGCCCAGGAAGCGCAGGATCTTGCGGCGTTCGACGCTGAAGCTCTCGGCCATGGTCAGCACCAGCGGGTAGCCCTTGGCGGCGCAGACCATGGCCAGTCCGATCCCTGTGTTGCCACTGGTCGCTTCTACCACGGTCTGGCCGGGACGCAGAGCACCATCGCGTTCCGCCTGCTGGATCACGCTCAATGCCATGCGGTCCTTGACCGAACCCATCGGGTTGAAGGATTCGACCTTGACGAACATGTCAATCCCCGCTGGCGCCAGCCGATTGATCTTCACGATGGGCGTGTTGCCGATGGTTTCGAGGATGTCGTTGCAGTAGTTGGCCATGAGCGTTGGATTACTCCATTGATGCGATTTTCGGAAGTATATACCCCAGCCTAATCGTGCCAAAATAGGCGCTTCCCCGGCGCACCTGACTGATGATCCCCGAATCCTACATCGACCCCCGGCTCCCACTGCTCGACCTGCACCGTCACCTGGATGGCAGCATTCGACTCGAAACCGTGCTCGAAGTAGCGCTCGAGCAGGGCATCGCGTTGCCGGCGTATGATCTCCAGTCGCTGCGCCCGCACGTCGTGGTCGACGGAAAGGCCGCCGGCTTGATGGACTTTATCGGCCGCTTTCGCTGGCTGACGGCCATCCTGCACGATCTGGATACCTGCCGGCGCGTCGCCTATGAGAACGTGGAGGACGCCAAGGGCGAGGGCATTGACTACATTGAGCTTCGCTTCAGCCCCTGGTTCATGGCCGAGACGCACGGGCTCGATCCGGCCGGGGTCGTGGAAGCGGTGGCTGACGGGGTGGTGGCGGCCGAGCGCGATACCGGCGTGCGGGCACAGATCATCGGCATCATGAGCCGGACCTACGACACAGATACCTGCCACCGGGAACTGGATGCGCTGCTGGCCCACCGCGATCACCTGGTCGCCATCGACCTGGCGGGCGACGAAATGAAGTTTCCCGCCAGCCTGTTCGGTGAGCACTTCAAGCGGGCGCGCGAGGCCGGATTGCAGGTAACCGTGCATGCCGGGGAAGTGGACGGCCCAGAGAGTGTTTGGGCGGCGATCCGGGAACTGGGCGCAAGGCGGATTGGCCACGGCATCCACTCGCTCGAGGACCCGGCGCTGGTCGAGTACCTGGTTGACCAGCGTATTGGCCTGGAGATCGCCATCACATCGAACATCCAGGTAGGCATTGTGGACGACTACCCCGCTCACCCGGTGAAGCGCATCCTGGAGGCGGGAATCGTTGCCAACCTGAACACCGATGACCCTGCCATCAGCGGTATCGATCTGCATCACGAGTTTGAAGTGGCGGCGCCCCGCGCCGGGCTCAGTCCGGCGCAAACACGCCTGGCGCAAGCTAACGCTTTGGAAATGGCGTTCCTGACGGAGCAGGAAAAACGCGCCTTGCTACAGCGACGGGCAAGCCGTAGAGCCGCAGGGCAGCCAGGTCCTCTGTAGGAGGTCGCATTGCGGCTGAATCTTCAAATATACTGATTCGAAAGTTATTTAATACATATAGATAGGAAATATACTTAATGAAAAAAATCACCATAATCACGCTGCTTCTTTTGCTGCCACCTGCCGTTCTTCAGGCCGATTGGCTGGCCGACATCAACGCCATCCACAAAGAAATTGCGGCGCTCACTTCGAACGAGCAGGGGCAGAGCGATCTGCAGCGGTTACAGCGTTATTACGAGCTCAGCTACGACATGACGATGCTGGAGAATCCGGAGTTCGCTACCTGGCGAGGTGATCCGCGCGGGCAGGATCGCCTGGAGGACCTGTCGCAGGACGCCGTGCAACGCCGTCGGCAAGCAACCCTGGATTCACTGGCGCTGATTGACAGCATCGACCGCGACGCGCTGCCCGCGGCCGAGCAGGTCAATTACGACCTGTTGCGCGATACCCTGCGGAGGCGTGTGGAAAGTCTGCGCTTTCCGCACGAACTGCTGCAGATGAGCCAGATGTCCGGGCCGCAGCAGGAACTAGCTCGTCTGCTGGCCATGATGCCGAACGGGCGTGTCGACCAACTGGAGAACCAGATCGCCCGGATGGAGGCAATGCCGGCCTTTATCGATCAGTCCATTGCCCTGATGCGCGAAGGCGCGCAGGCCGGCGTGACGCCACCGAAAATCACCCTGCGCGACGTGCCGCAGCAGATCCGCAACCAACTTGTGGACGATGCCGGCCAAAGCCCGCTGCTGCGGGGCTTCAGGGAGATTCCGGGCGCTATCGATCCACTGCAGGCGGAATCCCTGCGCCAACGCGCTGCTACTGTTTACCGTGAGCGGGTCGTGCCGGCCTATGAGCGCCTGCTCGAGTTTACCGAAAACGAGTATCTTCCGGCAGCCCGCGAGTCCATCGCGGCGCGCGATTTGCCCGACGGCGAAGCCTGGTACAAGCACAATGTCGCGGTGCGCACGACCACCGACTTGACCCCACCGCAGATCCACGAGATCGGGCTGAGCGAGGTCAAGCGCATCCGCAGTGAAATGGAGGCCATCATCGAGTCAACCGGGTTCGAGGGCAGCTTCGAAGAATTCTTGCAGTTCCTGCGCACTGACCCGCAATTTTTTCACACCACCGCGGAGGGACTGATGCGCGAATACCGGGATATCGCCAAGCGCGCGGATCCGGAATTGACAAAGTTGTTCGGTATCCTGCCGCGCACACCGTATGGCGTGATCGAAGTGCCGGACTACGCCGCCGAGTCCCAGACCACGGCGTACTACCAGCCCGGTTCCCTCAAGGCGGGCCGGCCCGGTTATTTTTTCGCCAACACCTACGCGCTGGAAACGCGTCCGCGCTGGGAGATGGAGGCGTTGACCCTGCACGAGGCGGTGCCGGGTCATCATCTGCAGATCGCCATCCAGCAGGAATTGGAAGGCCTGCCATGGTTCCGCCAGAACCCTACCTATACTGCGTTTGTGGAGGGTTGGGGTCTGTATTCAGAGAGCCTGGGCGAGGCCATGGGCTTCTACAAGGACCCCTACTCGAAGTTTGGTCAACTGACCTACGAGATGTGGCGCGCCATCCGCCTGGTGGTCGACACCGGCATGCACTACCTGGGCTGGTCACGTGAGCAGGCCATCGAGTTCTTCAAGGCGAACGCCGGCAAGAGCGAACATGACATCGTGGTGGAAGTTGATCGCTACATCGTCTGGCCTGGCCAGGCGCTGGCCTACAAGATCGGGGAGCTCAAGATCAAGGAATTACGCGCTTACGCCGAGCAGGCCCTCGGCGACAAGTTCGACGTACGTGCTTTCCACGACGAAGTGCTGGGCAAAGGCGCACTGCCGCTGAACGTCCTCGAAGCCAACATCAAGGCCTGGGTGGCAGGGCAGATGTAGCACTTCCTACCACATCAAACCCAGTTCCAGGGCCAGCGTATCGAAGTCGAAATCCGCGCGGTCCGCGCTGAAGAACTCGCGGATGTAAGTTCCGCGCATGAAGAACGCTTCGTTCATGTCCCAGCGCAGGCCCAGGCCGAGGTTGTAGGAAAAGCCGGAGGCATCGTAGGTCGACCAGGTCGTGTCGCAGATGTAGCCCCACCAGGGATCCCACCAGCAACCGGTTACCGGTGGCTGGTTGGGAACATTGGAATCGAGCTTGGCATAGCCGATGCCGGCCTGCACGAACGGCGTCAGCGGCCGGCGCAGGAAGTTGTAGGTCGCGCTGACCTGGTTCGAGTAGCGGTCCGCAGAGTAGTTGAGTGTCTGGGTGGGTATTTCCGGGTTTTCCGGCACGATGGTCGCCACGTAGTCGGGCTTCGCCAGCATGAACTTCCAGGAAAAATTCCACTTTGCAGTCAGGTTCCAGCCGACGGTGAAACCCCAGGCCAGTGCGCTGTCGAGCTCGACGGACGATCCGTTGTCTCCCGCAGCGCTCTGGCTTCCTTGCGATCCAATCAGCAGGCTGGCTTCCCAGGTGCCGTCGCGCAAGCCCTCGTAGTCACGTTTCTTGTTGAAGCGCTGCGCATGTGCCGTGCTGGTCATGGCCAGCAGCACCAGCAGCAGGATGAGACGATTGAGGGTCATGGAATGGCTACCTTGTCGGCCGCTTTTGGGTCCGTC
>JAPHSB010000158.1 GCA_026193295.1 Lysobacterales bacterium | reverse complement strand
GGCTTCATCACCGAGCCGGGTTCGAACACGTCGGTGATGGCCCGGTTGCGCAAACCCTCACTGTCGATATCCGAGTGGTTCGGGTTGTAGGAAGGCTGGTTCACCATCGCCAGCACCTCACCGGACTTGGCGTCCAGCAAAACCACGCTACCGGAGCGCGCACCATGCTTCAGCACGGTGCGCTTGAGCTCCCGGTAGGCGAGGTATTGCAGGCGGCGATCAATGGTCAGGCTGAGATCATGGCCCGGCTCGGATTCGTGCACGACTTCCACGTGCTCAACCGTTCTGCCCAGCCGGTCCCGGATCACGCGCTTCAAACCGGGCTTGCCGGCCAGCCAGTCGTTGTAGGCCAGCTCCAGGCCCTCCTGGCCGACATCGTCGATATTGGTGAAGCCGATCACGTGCGAGGTGACCTCGCCGGCCGGGTAGAAGCGACGATATTCTTTCTGCAGGAACACGCCGTGCAAGGCGAGTGACTCGATCTCCGCGGCGACGTCCGGATGCAACCGCCGGCGCAACCAGACGAATTCGCGGCCTGAGCGCTGAGTGAGCCGGCGTTCGATTTCGTCCGCCTCGACGCCGAGCACGCCGGCCAGCGGCGCGATGTCGGCAGGAGTTTGCAGCAGTTCCTTGGGATTGACCCAGACCGAGTCAACCGGCGTGCTGACGGCCAACGGTTCGCCGTTGCGGTCGAGGATATTGCCGCGGCGGGTCGGTACCTTGACCTCCCGCAGGTAGCGCGCCTCGCCCTGGTCCTGCAAAAACTCGGTATCGACGACTTGCAGGTTGATGGCGCGGGCGACCAGCGCTATGGAGCACAGCAGGAAGAGTGTGAGAAAACCGTACAGCCTCTTCAACGGCACCCCTTGTTGCTGCGCTGTTTTCAAGGCTCGATCACCAGGATGCGGGCTTCCGCAGGCGACTCCATGCGGAGTTGCTCGCGGGCCTTGCTCTCCACGTGGCTGGCATCCGCCAGCCAGGCCTGTTCGAGTTGCAGGCGGCTCCACTCCGCGATGTAGGCATCGCGCTGATCCTCGAGCAGGCCCAGCTCCACCGCGTTACGCCGACTCTCGTGCCGGCTGTAGACCACGCCC
Organism: Lysobacterales bacterium; assembly: GCA_026193295.1. Classification (GTDB taxonomy): domain Bacteria; phylum Pseudomonadota; class Gammaproteobacteria; order Xanthomonadales; family SZUA-36; genus CALKKN01. The sequence goes on along the minus strand of JAPHSB010000158.1, from coordinate 2,314 downwards.
AGGGCGCTGCCGATAACGGCAACCAGTGCAATCAGGACAATAATCAGGCGTGCATTCAACTGAGTTTCTCCGCAACCCTCATGACAGCGCTTCGTGCACGGGGATTGACGGAGAGTTCGCTTGCAGAGGGCTTGATGGCTTTACCCACCGGTCTCAGCACTGGCTTGGAATCCGGATGTTGCGGTATGTTCCTGCGGACCTTTCCTGGTCGTGCGGCTTCTCTTATCGTCCGCTTGACCAGGCGGTCCTCGAGGGAGTGAAAACTGATCACAACCAGCCTTCCTCCCGGGCGCAACAACCCAATCGCTTCTGCCAGGCCCTTTTCCAGTTGGGCCAACTCATCGTTTATATATATACGGATTGCCTGAAAGCATCGTGTAGCTGGATGCTTGTTTTTTTCCCGGCGGCCGATGGTTTCCTCGATCAATCTCGCCAATTGACCGGTTGTTTCCAGCCGCTGCTTTTGCCGGGTCTCCACAATGCTCCTGGCAATCCTGCGCGCGTGGCGCTCCTCTCCGAACTCCCAAAACACGCGGGTCAATTCCCGTTCCGGCGCTTCAGCCAACCACTCTTTGGCCGATTCACCCTGTAATGGGTTCATACGCATATCCAGTGGACCCTCTCCCATAAAGGAGAAACCCCGATCCGGATCGTCCAACTGAGGTGAAGAAACACCGAGATCCAGCAAGATGCCATCCAGGCCTTCTTCCACGCCCCACTCATGGACGTAGCGTTCCATCTCTGCATAGTTCCCCTGGGCGATGAAGAAGCGTGGATCCTTTTCCATCAACTTCTTCCCGGCGGCTACCGCCTCCGGATCCCTGTCCAGGGAAAACAAGCAGCCTTTCCCGGACAAGCGGGCCAATATCGCCCGGCTATGTCCGCCTCGGCCAAAAGTGCCGTCGAGGTATTTCCCGTCGGGCCGGATGTTGAGCGATTCCACCGCTTCTTCCAGTAAAACTGGCCGGTGTTGGTATTCGCTCATCTAGTCCGGCTTGCACTCCTGGCCGTCTTGCCCCCGCCTCAAAGAACCAGGCGGGCCATTTCTTCTGAGGCAGCTTCGTCAAGACTGCGTTCTTCTTCCACTCGCTTCTGGTTGAGAATGGTCTCGTTCCAGATCTCGAAGCGGTTGCCCATTCCAAGCAACACGACCTTTTTTTCCAGGCCCGCTACCTGCCGCAACGTCTGCGGGAGTTGAATCCGGCCGTTTGCGTCCGGTTCAACAGCACTGGCACTCCCCACCAGTTTTCTTTGCAGGCTGCGATGGGACGGGTTGAACGTACTCAACCCGGTAACCTCGTCGCGAACCCGCTGCCATTCTTTTTCGGGGTACAGGTAGAGCGCCCCATTGTCGAAAGCGCTGTAGGTGAGCACCATCCGCCCGTCACACGCTGCCTGGATCGCGTCCCGGTAGCGCATCGGAATGGCCAGACGCCCTTTCGCGTCCAGGTTGATGGCGGTTTCACCGAAATACACAGTCTTCCCACTAAAATTACACTATTCACCACATATTCCCACTGAATTGCACAATAGTTACTTCACGGACCAATGTCAAGCACGCCAATAACTTAGGGGACGAACGGTTGGAATTAGAGCGCGAGCGTGAGGAGTCGGCGGGTAGGAATTGTGGCGAAATGGGGGTGGTTGGGGCGGCAACCCGTCTGACTCAGAGGTTGCGCGGGTGCGCGGGAAAACGTTTTTGCGCCGAGTGCGGGGATCAGTCCGAGGCGATTTTCAGGAGAAAATCGAGGGCTGAATGGTCAGGATGGCCATCCAGCCCGGTCTCGATCAGGCTGATCCTTGCGCGAGGGAAGCCCAAAGGGCCGCAAAAGACCGATTTCCTGCGCACCCGCGCGACCTCGCCACGGCACCATCGTGGGCCCGGCTGATGGTTACCGGGCCTTCCGTTAACGCAACTCGAACCTGCGAATTGAATGGGGAATGAAGTGGGAGCCGGCCGATAAGCCGGGTTCTGTCCAGAAACTAATCTGTGGCAATCATTCATCTGGGACCGCCGTCACCGGCGGCCTCGTGCGACCTACCCGAAAGCGCCGCGGGCCACGGCATCGCTTTCCTATTTGGTCTTGCTCCGGGTGGGGTTTTCCATGCCGCAGCGTGTTACCACCTGCGCGGTGCGCTCTTACCGCACCATTTCACCCTTACCAGTTTCCTGGCGGTATATTTTCTGTTGCACTTTCCGTAGGCTCGCGCCCCCCAGGCGTTACCTGGCACCCTGCCCTATGGAGCCCGGACTTTCCTCCCTGCCTTGCAGCAGAGCGATTGCCTGGCCGACTCCCGATGCTATTGTCTCACG
>JAPHSB010000214.1 GCA_026193295.1 Lysobacterales bacterium | reverse complement strand
TCGTAGAAGCGCTCGGGGAACGGGTAGTGCGAAGTCCGCACTGCGTTCAGGTTGGCAGCCTTCATCAGCCGGATGTCTTCCAGCATGGTGGCCTCGTCGAGGACGTGGCCGGTCTCGTGGTGATGTTCATGCAGGTTGGTGCCCTTGATCTTGACTCGCCTGCCGTTGATTAGAAAACGCCCGTTGACGATCTCGACGGAACGGAAGCCGATCTTCTGCGACACGGCTTCGAGTACCACTCCCTTGTCATTCGTCAGCTCCATGACCAGCGTGTAGAGGTTCGGGACTTCCGCCGACCAGGCGCGCACGCCGGGCAGCAGTCCGTTCATCTCCACCGTGGCGTTCCCGGGCTCCAGGGTACGATCAACTGTTGCACTGAAGACCGTATCCTTGCCATTGAGTATCGTCGCTTTGAATGCAACGGACTCCGACTGCCCGGATGCGTTGACCAACTCCGCCTCCAGTCTGAACGCGCCATCGTGGTAATCATTTTCGAGGCCGGCGTGGACGAAAAAGTCGCGCAGCCGCTGCCGTGGCCGCGCGTACAGGCTGACATCACGCTGGATACCGCTCAGCGACCAAAAATCCTGGTCCTCGAGGTAGCTGCCCGTGCTCCAACGGTAAACTTGGACCGCGAGCACATTGGAACCGCTACGAAGAAATGCCGTCACATCGAACTCCGACGGCGTCTTGCTGCCCTCGCTGTAGCCAATGTACTGGCCGTTGATCCAGACGTAAAAGGCCGAGCTCACAGCACCCAGGTTCAGAAACACATCGCGGCCGTTCCAACTGTCCGGCACAGTGAAATCGCGCCTGTAGGAACCAACCGGGTTGCTCTCCACCGGCACCCGCGGTTCGTCGATCTCGAAGGGGTAAGGCACGTTGACGTAGATCGGATAACCGAAGCCCTGCCGCTCCCAGTTCGAGGGTACGGGTATCGTCACCCAGTCGCTGTCGTCGAATTCCTGCCGGAAAAAGCCGGCCGGCCGTTGCGCCGGCGAATCCGCGTAGTAGAACTTCCAATCCCCATTCAGTAAGCGAAACCAGGGGTTTGACCCGGTATCGCCGGACTTCGCCGCCTCCGCCGTAGGATAGGGAATGAACCACGCCCGGGGAGGCTCCACGTTCTCGCGTATCACTTCGATATTATTCCAATGCGGCGGCTGGCTGTCCGGCCCGGCTGCGCTGCAGACGGGTAAGGACGCAAGCACGAGAATGAGCCCCAGGGCATGAAGAGCAGGCGAACAAGGCAATTTCACAGAACAGGCTACTCCCGTTTAATGTCCGGAAGAAAGTCTACCACTACAGGACGAGCCTGTGCGCCAATTGGGTAAAACACTTGCCAGCATTGATGTAAGCTATTCCGCAAGACCCGTGACAACATGAGAATTGATCGTAAGATTATCCATTATGCGAGAAGATGATCCATTGAGCACAGCGCCGTGTGCATGCGAGCATGGTCAGTCCCGAAGGGGTGCGCTTCGACCCGTCAAGTCAATCACGGCCAGGCAGTGTGGTCGCAGAACCAGGCAGCTATGAGATCCATTTGGCTCGAAAAGGTCATCGATTCGGTTGCGGACCGGGGCCGTGAACTGCTGGGCATGCGCGGCGACCCGGCGCCTTCCGACCTGGAGAACCTGTGCAACGCCCTGCTGACGCAAAAAGGCGAAGCGTCCGGTACGGCGCTCGCAAGAGAAATCCTGCGCCATTACCAGCAACTGTCGACCGCCCGGAAGCTTGAATTCTTCACCTTGCTGGATAGCCGGTTCGGACCTGACAAGGACGCTATATTCAAGGCCGCCAACGCCTTCAGAGAGTTGGGGTCGGCGCAAGCCTGGCTGTCGCTCAGCGAAACGATGGAGCCACAACGGCTACGCCTGTTCAGACGGCTCAACACTGCGCCCGACGGAACCCGGGCATTGGTCGGCATGCGCGCCGACCTGCTGAGTCTGCTGGGCCAGAATCCCTCGTTGGAAGCGGTGGACGCCGACTTGAAGCGCTTGTTCACTTTCTGGTTCAACCGAGGCTTCCTCGAGCTGCGTCGAATCGATTGGCGAACCTCGGCCACGGTGCTTGAAAAGCTGATCACCTACGAGAGCGTGCACGAAATCCAAAGTTGGGGCGATCTCAGGCGCAGGCTCGAAGCGGACCGTCGCTGTTTTGCCTTTTTTCACCCGGCCCTGGCCGATGACCCCCTGATCTTTGTCGAAGCCGCACTGGTGCGAGGCATGGCGGCCACCATCGACCCGCTGATCGACGAAGGTGCCCCCGTACTGAATCCGCATGATGCAGACAGCGTCATCTTCTATTCGATCAACAACTGCCTGACCGGGCTGCGCGGCGTATCTTTTGGCAACTTCCTGATCAAGCAGGTGGCCATGGAGTTGCAGCGCGAATTCCCGGCCGTGAAGCTGTTCTCCACGCTGTCCCCGATGCCGGGATTCCAACGTGCGCTGAGAGACCGGAAGATCTTCACGGACTGGCGGCTGCAGGCAATGGTGGGATCGGGGGCGCCAGCCATCTGCGCTGCCGCCGGCACGAAAGACCTGGCGTCAGCGCTGATGCTCCTGCTGCAGGAACCGTTGCGCCATGAAGATGTGCTGACGGCTCCCCTGACCCGGCTGGGACTGGCCTATCTCGTATGCGCGAGGCGCAAGGGTAAGCCGCTCGATCCCGTTGCGCACTTTCACCTCAGCAACGGCGCGCAACTCGAGCGTATCAATCCTTTCGCCAATCGATCACCACGCGGCTTGCGACAGTCTGCCGGAGTGATGGTAAATTTCCGCTACATTGCTCAGGATTTCGAAGCCAACCACGAAGCGTTCGCGCGGCACAAGAAAATTCAGCTTGGCCGAGCGCTGCAGAAAGACGGAAGATCGGTCCGGGAAGCCTGGACCTCGAGGAGCTGAAGCGAGTACCGGATCGCCCGATGCAAACCCTGGAGCCCCAAATCAAAGATTCTCTGCGCGAGGTCATCAAGGCCATGCAAGCCGGTGAGGCGGAGAAAGCCGAGTTAATGTGCCGCCATTTTCTTGTCACCAATGCTGCTTCCGTCCCTCACCTCCAGCTGCTGGGGCATGCGCTGATCAAACAGGACAAATTCAACGAGGCCCAGGAGCAGATCGAGTTCGCCCTCAAAATCGCCCCGGATTACGCCAGGCTTTACGAGGACCTGGGCAACCTGCAAGGGCTGCAGTGTGAGTATGAGGCTGCGATCGCATCCTTTCGCCGCGCCGTGCAACTTGACCCGCGGCTGTCCACGGCACACAGGAAGCTGGCCCAGACCCTGATTGCCGCCGGCAGGGGCGATGAAGTAGACGACGCCTTCGAGGGCTTCCTGGATCACGACCGGGATGCCGCCCTGGTCGCGGCAGGCGCTGAACACTGGCGCAGTGGGCGCTACGAAGAGGCTGAGACCAACCTTCAGTCCGCCCTGCGCAAGAACCCGGAAAATGTCGATGCCATGCGCTTTCTGGCCCTGGTCTATCGCGATCAGGACAAAAAGTTGCTGGACGCGGAAGCACTACTCCGGAGAGCCGTTTCAATCGCGCCAGATTTTCACCAGGCCTTGGGAAACCTGGGAAGGATCCTGGTAGACAACAGCAAGCTCGGAGAAGCCATCGACGTTTACGAGCGCCTGGTCGGGCTCAAACCGGATGATGATGACGCATGGGCGGGTTACGGTCGGGCGCTGGCCCAGGCGGGCCGCGTGGCGGAAGCCGAAGCGGTTTACCGCAGATCACTGGAAATCCAACCACAGTCTCCCGGTGTTCACATGGCACGGGCGCACATGTTGAAAACCCTGGGGGACCAGGAAGAGGCTCTAAGGGCCTACCGGAAATCCATCGAATACAATCCTGCACTCGGTGAAAGTTACTGGAGCATGGCCAACCTGAAAGTTTTCCAGTTCACCGACGACGAAGTCAGTGCGATGGAGCAGCAAAGCGCCTCTGACGACCTCAAGGAAGAGTCGCAAATCCATTTCCTGTTTGCCCTGGGCAAGGCCTATGAAGACCGGCAGGAGTATCAGAAAGCCTGGCAACATTATCACCAGGGCAACCAGCTCAAACGCTCGAACGTGATCTATGACCCGGTGGAAAACGAGCAGCACCTGCAAAAAATCCGGGATGCATTTTCGGAGGAGATGTTCCGGGCGAATGAAGGCGCGGGTCACCAGGCACCCGACCCCATCTTTATCGTGGGATTGCCCCGCACGGGTTCGACATTGGTGGAACAGATCCTGGCCAGTCACAGCCAGGTTGAGGGCACGGCAGAACTGCCCAACCTGGGTAACATCGCCAACGGCACCGGCAAATATCGTCCCGACGGCCTGGCTTATCCGGATACGCTTGCAACACTCACCCGAAGGGATTTTGCATCCTTTGGCCGGGAATACCTGCAGCAGGTTGCGCGCCATCGGGTGTTGGGCACGCCGTTTTTCATCGACAAGATGCCGAACAACTTCATCCACGTCGGCTGGATCAAGCTGATCCTGCCAAACGCCAAAATCATCAACACGCGGCGTCACCCTATGGACAGCCTGCTGGGCGTCTACAAACAGCTGTTCGCCAAGGGCCAGGATTTCACCTATGACACCCTGGAGCTGGCCGAATTCTATCGCTGTTACATCGAAATGATGGTGCACTGGCATGCAGTCCTGCCGGGGCAGGTACTGGACGTGCACTACGAAGATACCGTGACGAGCCTCGAAGCCCAGGTGCGGCGCATCCTCGAGTTCTGTGGCCTGGAGTTCGAGGAAAGCTGCCTGCGCTACTACGAAACCCGGCGGGCCGTCAAAACGGCCAGTTCAGAGCAAGTGCGTCAACCGATCTATACCAGCGCCCTGGGCCTGTGGAAAAAGTATGGGGACAGCCTGGCGCTGTGGCAGGAAGAACTGCAAGACATCATCGAAGACCTGCCGGCCAGCGTAAGGAAGGCGGCCGGCTAGATTCTGGCAGGGTTAATCGTATGGCCAGACTTCGAGGCCATGAATGGCGTTTCTGACGTCCGTGGAAAGCGTAACGGACAGAGCCGTTTCGCCACTCGCCAGATCATGAAGCGCGACCGTCGAAGGTGACGAGCCTGCAGCAATCAGTCCGTCTTTGACCACGCAAAGCCCGCGCCCGAACGAAGGTCGGGCAATATCACTGGTATCCCGCCCCGTGCCGGTAAGCTTTTCTGCCGGGAATACCGGCACCCTGAACGCCCGATCCTGACCCGGTTCCGGCGAGGCAAAGCGAACGGCGTTGGCCTCGGTGTCGTTGAAGAGCACGCCACCACGGAACGGCTGGGCGTTATGGCTTCCAGTGGGCAACACGGCGCTCATGCTGACTTGCTTGCCGTTGAAATGGAGCATCCCGCCGGTTCTCAGACCCGCAATATACATGCCGTGCTCGCTACACACTACGCTGTTCACATGCATCTTGTTCAGCATCAGAGGACCATCTTCCGACAGGGGATCGAAGGCCCTGCCAAGGAACCGGAACTCCCGTGGTTCCACGTACAGCGCCCAGTGAAACTTCTGCTTCCCGATATCGAAAGCGAGGATGCTGTCAAATCCGGTTGAGGTGAGAAACACCTGGTCCTGATAGACGGAAATCTCGTGGCAGTGTTTCAGGTAGCGATTTTTCCAGGAGCCTTGCAGGCTGAAATCGGGGTTGTAGGCAAACAACTCATCGCTGGCCGCGATGAACACTGTTTCTTTGTGAAAGGCGATGCCACGCAAGCCGCGGTCGGCGCCACGACCGCGCCAGTCAATGTCCATCGCGTTCCAGTCAACAACCTGGCGGACTTCCTGACCGACCAGGTCGATCAGGTAGACGCCGCCGTGGCTCTCACCCTGCTGGCTACCCCGGACTACCGAGGTCGCAATAAGTTTGGCCATGACTTACCGCAAGGTTTCACGCCGCGACCCGGTGCCCCGCGTTGGAAATCACCAATCGAAATCTTTCCTGAACGTGAGCTCGACCTCCCTGGGCCGATTATAGCCTGGCATGTTCACGTAGCGCCCGACCTCGGGCCACAGCCCTTGTGGGCCAAACCATTGATCGTAACCGGATGAAATCCACTGGGCGTTGCGATCATCCCAGATATTCCAGATGCTGAGTGTCAGACTCCAGTTCGCGGGTTTACCCAGGCTGAACTGTAAACTGCCCTCACTCCCCGACTCGATCAGTTTGCGGCCGCCGTATCCCGTCTCGGCGTTCATGGCGTTCCACCAGTCGTGGTACATGGCATCACGCCACGAATGGTCGTAACGAACCCAGCCATCGAGCCCCTTGAACAGGTCATACATGTCATATTGAATGCCGATCCACCACTTTTGCGGGGGGGCGATGGCAAGCGACTGACCTCTGGCCCCCAGCTGTTGGTCTTGCCAGTCCGGCTCGTTCAGATCGACCAGTTCACTGAGCCAGTAATCATCCTCCAATTCGGAGTCGTTCCAGGAATACGACGCGTCAATACGCAGATTGTCGGTGATCCGGTAGCTCAACGAGGTCTCGAGGCCCCGGATCTCCGCATCCCCCATGTTGACATGGCCGTTTGCCGTCCAATCATCCGGATCGGTGATGTTTCTCTGGATATCGTCCCAGTCCATCTGATACACGCTCAGATTCCACTGGAGCCGACTATTCAGCCACTGGCTTTTCAGGCCGAATTCGTAATTGGTCAGAATATCGGAACCATAGGTTTCCGGAAGCACGGAAGACGGGTTCTTGAGCGAATTGTGCCCACCCAGGCGGTAGCCTTCGCTGTAAAGGGCGTACAGCATTTTATCCTCGCTCAGGGTGTAATCAAGGGCGAATTTGTACAGGGTGTCGCTGTCCTTGCCCTGGTAGATATCGGTGTCGTAGGGATTGCCTGCGGGCCATTCCTTCGTTTCATTCCGGTCCCGGTCGTACTCGAACCAGCGCGCGCCAACCGTAGCCGAAAGTCTGTCGGTGATGCGGTAATTCAGTTCGCCGAACAATGCAATCTGTTCCGTGGTAGAAGCGAAAATCTCCTTGTACCAGGAATTGGTGTTGGGAATGTAGGTTTCGTAGTTCAGTTGCCAATAATAGCCAAAGGGCGTGTTCGCCAAATCCTCGACTTCGTTGAACACGTAGTCCCACCAATCATCGGTTTTTTCATAGAAGGCGCCAACCATCCACTGCCAACGCGAGTCGCTGTTGGAGGTCAGGCGGAATTCCTGAGTAATCCGCTCGGCAGTCTGGTCGTTGATCGCGGTTTCACGGTGGAAACCGGTGTCATACCAGACGTTGTAGTAAATATACTCACCGGGGGTCAGAACGCGCTGGGCCCTGACCTGTCCGTCCACCGTGCTGTCGAATGCATAGAAGATTTCGCGGTCGAGGTAACTGGTAACCGACTTCAGCTCGGCGAATCCCAGGTCGCCAGTGATGGTAAGCGCACCGACCCACCAGTCATCATCGCGGCGATCCTTGTGGAATCGAACGATTTCCAGATCGCCCACGCCCTCGGCATTCGGATCGGATTTCGGATCGCCCTCCGATGTCTGGCTCTGATTCATGTACATCAGTTCGGCGTCCCATGAATCGTTTATCGTCCACAAGGCTGTTAGCCGCCCGCCGGTCTGCTCCCAGGAGTTGAAGTCCTCTTCAACGACATCCGCGTTGTCGTCGTCGGTGAAAATATTCTTGCCGTAGATATTGTCGATATAGCCGCCGGATTTAACGTCAAACAGCGCCACGCGCAAGGCCAGGGTGTCCTTGATCAGCGGTATGTTGGCCCAGCCCTCGAGTTTGTAACCCGGCTCACCCTCTTCCATGTAGGTGCCGCCAACGTTGACGGACCCGTAGCCACCGCTGTGGTCGGGCGGCTCGGGGATGATTCGTAAAGCACCCGATTGGGAACTGGCGCCGAACAAGGTTCCCTGCGGGCCAGGCAGGAAT
>JAPHSB010000181.1 GCA_026193295.1 Lysobacterales bacterium | reverse complement strand
GTCCTGAACCGGGGTGCCCGATACCTCCCTTGGGGATGTGCCACGATCGCGAGCAAGCGAGCTTCCCGGGGAAAACTATTCAGGCCTTGGCTCGCAGCTTATCCAGGTAAGCCGTGATCAGCTTCTGCTGGCGCGCTGGCGGAAAACGCTTGGGGTACAGCAACCCTTGCTGCCCGATGCCGGCCGAGAACACCCAGATCGCAAGCGCCTCGGCCTCGCTGTCCAATCCGGTCGGCACTTCGCCCGCCGCACGGGCCTCGTCCAGCATTTGGCGAATCCGCTCGAGCCAGCCGTCGATCAGCTGGCCGTGCATGGCGGCCAGCGTGGGTTCCAACGCGGCCCGGGACAGGAAGGCCAGCCACACCACCGCCTCGTCGCGCGAAGACGCGTCAACGAGTGCGTCATCAAACAGCAGGCGCTCCAGCGCTTTCAGGCCAGTGGATCGGCTGCTGAAGTCGTTGACCCGGCGGCTCTGCTGGGCCGTGAGCAGCCGGACGGCATGGCTCAACAAGTCGTCTTTCGAACCGAAGTAGTGGAACAACGAACCGTAAGACAGACCGGCCTCGGCCGCCACGGCCCGCATGGTCATCCCTTCGAAGCCGTCGCGCGCGATCAGCCGGATGGCCGCCCCTGCAAACAGCTCGCGTTGGGCATCATGATCGACGATTTTCGGCATCCCGGGGACTCCTGGATCTCTTGACCAGCTTCGAGCCGGCGCGGTAGAATCTTATTATATCGATCAGTTGATATAAAATAAAGTCCAGACTATAGGGTTTACGGATTATGCGCACCATCAATTACAGGCAGGAACACACCAAGTCCTGGTATGCCGCGACCATCAGCGAAGTCACCAACTATCCCGAGTTGGAAGAGCATTTGTCCGTCGACATCTGCATCGTCGGCGCCGGTTTCACCGGCGTGGCGACCGCACTGACACTGGCCGAACGCGGTTACAGCGTGGCCCTGGTCGAGGCCAACCGCGTCGGCTGGGGTGCCTCCGGCCGCAACGGCGGACAGCTGATCAACGGCATCAGCGGGCTGGCGAAAATCCAGAAGCGCTACGGCGACGGCATCGCCGACATGCTGTGGGACCTGCGCTGGCGCGGTAACGATATTGTCCGCGAGCGGGTGGCGAAGTACGCCATCGACTGCGACCTGCGCGACGGCTTCGTGGAGACCGCGGTCAAGCCCCGGCACGTGAAGGACCTGGAGGAATGGGCAGCCGAGATGGAGCGCCGCCAATTTCCACACCGCTGGGAACTGTGGGACGGGGCGAAAACGCGCGAAATGCTCGGCACGGACGGCTACATCGGCGGCTTTGTCAGCTACCACGATGGCCACCTGCACCCGCTCAACCTGTGTATCGGCGAAGCACGCGCCGCCCATGGCCTGGGTGTGCGGATTTTCGAGCAGTCACCGGTCACCGGCATCGAGCATGGGGCACGGCCCACCGTCGTCACCGCGAAGGGGCGGATCCAGGCGGACAGCGTTGTACTGGCCGGCAACGCCTACCACTTCCTGGAGCCGAAGCAACTGGCCAACCTGGTGTTCCCGGCCGGCAGCTTTATCATGGCCACGGAGCCGCTGGCCGACGAAGTGATCAAAGAGATCAACCCCCTGGACCTCGCCGTCTGCGACATGAACGAGATCCTGGACTATTACCGGCTGTCCCCGGACCAGCGCCTGCTCTATGGCGGCCGCTGCAATTACTCCGGCCGCGACCCCCGCAGCATCAAGGAAATACTGCTTCCACGCATGCTGGAGCTGTACCCGCAGTTGCAAGGCGTCCGCATCGACTACGAGTGGGGCGGCAAGATTGGCATCGTGTTGAACCGCGTGCCACTGCTCGGGCGCATCCATGGCAACGTTTACTATTGCCAGGGTTACTCCGGTCACGGCGTAAACGCCACGCACATTCTCGGCGAGGTCACGGCGGACGCCATTGCCGGCACCATGGAAACCTTCGACCTGTTCGCCAACTACCCGCACTTCCGCATTCCTGGAAGTCAATGGGTCGGCAACCAGCTCATCGCATTGGGCATGCTGTACTTCCGGATGAAAGATCTGATGTAGAAGCCGCAGCCCGGCGCTTCGCACCCGGCAGCAGGGGCCCGAGCGCATGCTGCGATCGCCGTCGAATTGCAGTATTCTGGGCTATTCCCATCCATCCCGGATCGTCCATGATGAAAACCTCCCCAAGTGTCCTTGCCGCAGCCCTGTGGCTGCTTTTTGCCCTGCACCTGCCCGCGGCTTTCGCGGCCGATGAGAAGGCAGGCCTCGACGGCCTGGAGTGGCGCCTGGTCGGCCCATGGCGCGGCGGCCGCGTCACCACCGTCACCGGCGTGCCCGGGCAATCCAACCTGTATTACATGGGCGCCACCGGCGGCGGCGTCTGGAAGACCGAGAACGCGGGTATCACATGGGAGAACCTCTCCGACGAGCATTTCAAGGTCGGCACGATCGGCGCGGTCGCCGTGGCCAAGTCGGATCCCAACGTCATCTACGTGGGTACCGGCGAGTCACCGATCCGCGGCGTGACCACGTCGCACGGCGACGGTGTCTGGAAATCGACCGACGCCGGCAAGACCTGGATCCATCTCGGGCTGAAGGATGCCGGCCAGATTGCCCGCATCCAGATTCACCCCACCAATCCGGACATCGCCTATGTCGGTGTGCAGGGCCAGATCTGGGGACCCAGCGAGCAGCGCGGCGTGTTCCGCACCACCGATGGCGGCAAGACCTGGGAGCAGGTCCTGAAGGTCGGGCCCCGCACCGGCACCTCCGACCTGCGCATGGACCCGACCAACCCGCGCATCCTGTATGCCGGCATGTGGAACCACGGCCGCACACCCTGGTTCATCCACTCCGGCGGCACCGACGGCGGCATCTTCAAGACCACCGATGGCGGCGACAGCTGGAAGAAACTCGAGGGCGGCCTGCCGGAGATGGTCGGCAAGATCGGTGTCGACGTATCGGCCAGTAACCCGCAGCGGGTCTACGCCATTATCGAGTCCGAGCCCGAAAAGGGCGGCCTGTGGCGCAGTGACGACGGCGGCCAGAGCTGGCAACTGATCAACGGCCACCGGGCGCTGCACACCCGCGCATGGTACTACATCCATATCGCGGCCGATCCGACGGACGAAAACACCGTTTGGGTGCTCAGCACCGGCCTCTACAAATCCATAGACGGCGGCAAGGAATGGGAGTTGATCAAGACGCCACATGGCGACCATCACGACCACTGGATCAACCCAGACGACTCCCGCAACATGATCAGTGGCAATGACGGCGGCGCCACCATCACCTTCGACG
>JAPHSB010000196.1 GCA_026193295.1 Lysobacterales bacterium | reverse complement strand
TCGAATCGCACCTGGCCCGTCGCCCGGCCCGGCAGGACCTCGGGGTCGGGCGGCGCCTGGATACCCGGCTCGGCATGGAGCAGTTCCGACAGGCGCTCCATCGCTCCGGCCGCGCGCTGGATCTCGCCCCACAGACTGCTCAGCGCGGTGGCCGAGGAGCCGACGAAGAACGCGTACATCAGGAACTGGCCCAACTGCCCGCCGCTCATCTCGCCGGCCAGCACCGAGCGCGAGCCCACCCACAGGAACAGCGTCAGCATGCAGAAGATCAGCACGAAGGCCAGTGCGATCAATACCGCGTTCATCCGGATGCGCCGCACGCCGGTGAGGAAACTGCGCTGCACGGCCTCGGCGTAGCGCTGCACCTGCATGTCTTCCAACGTGAAGGCTTGCACGGTCTGCATGGCGTTCAGGACCTCACCCGCCAGCCCGCTGGTGTCGGCGACGCGATCCTGCGACTGGCGCGACAGGCGGCGGATGTAGCGCCCGACCACGATCACCGGGATCACCACGGAGGCGATGCCGACCAGCGTGTAGGCCGCCATGCGGGGGCTGGTCAGGATCAGCATGACCAGCCCACCGACCAGGCTCAGCGTGGAGCGCAGCGCGATGGACAGGCCGGCGCCCGAGATGCTCTGCACCAGCGTGGTGTCGGTGGTCAGGCGCGACAGCACCTCGCCGGTGCGGGTCACTTCGAAGAAAGCCGGGTCCATGCGGATCACGCGCGCATAGACGGCGTTGCGGATATCCGCGACCACGCGCTCACCCAGCCAGGTCACCAGGTAGTAGCGAAGCGACGCGAACAGGCTGAATACCACGGTCGCCACCAGGAACCAGCCGAAGTAACGATTGACCGTGGCCAGGTCCTGGGCGATGAAGCCGTTGTCGATCAGGTAGCGCAGGGCGACCGGCATGGCCAGCATCGCCGCCGAGGCAATCAGCAGAGCCGCCAAGGCAGCGAACAGCGTATAGCGATAGGTCCTGATGAACGGCCACAGCGTGCGCAGCGGCTTCAGGGACTTGGCCTTCGGACGCTCGCTGCTGATGGGGTCGCTCATCGATTTGCCAATTTTTGATCTGGATCGCAGGAAATTACCGGCGGATAGGACTATGATCAAGGTACGGGCCCTGCTCGCCGGCAGGGTCCGGCGACAGGCCTGACATGCAACCATTGCGGTCAAGCCACGGTTGAACCCGGAAGATAGAGGAATAAGCCATGGCGATTGCAATCACTATCAAATCCTACCTGGACAGCCACAACATCCAGTATGACACGGTCGAGCACGTGCACACGGAGTCGGCCATCGATTCCGCCAAATCAGCGCATGTGCCGCCCCACCAGATGGCCAAAGCCGTCGTGCTGGAGGACGACTCCGGCTACATTGTCAGCGTGCTGCCCTCGAACAACCGCCTGAACCTGGGCTGGGTGAACGAGGAACTGCAGCGCGAACTCAAGCTGGCAACCGAGCCGGAACTGAAGAAGCTGTTCAAGGACTGCAATACCGGCGCCATACCGGCACTCAGCAACGCTTACGGACTACAGGTGATCTGGGACGACCAGCTCAAGCACGCCGCCGACATTTACATCGAAGCGGGCGACCATGAGCACCTGATCCACCTGAAGGGCGAAGACTTCCGCCAGCTGATGAACCAATTGCCCCACAGCGTCATCAGCGCGGGCAAGGAATATTCGCGCTGGGTTTACGAATAGCGCGGTGCCTCAGTGGTTCGCGGTCTGCTGACCGCGGACCCAGCGCACGATGTCGCCGGCCATCATCGCGCCCGAATGGCGCGCGACTTCCTGACCTGCCCGAAACAGGATCATGGTGGGGATGCTGCGGATGCCGTAGCGCGCGCCAATCGCTTGCTCCTCGTCGGTATTCACCTTGGCCAGCCTGACCCCCGGCTCCAGCTGCGTGGCCGCCTCGACGAAGGCAGGCGCCATGGCGCGGCACGGGCCGCACCAGGGCGCCCAGAAATCCACCAGCATGGGAATATCGTTGCGGGCCAGGTGGCGTTCAAAGGCGGCGCCCGACAGCTCGGCGGGGCCGCCTCCAAACAGTGGTTCGTGGCACTTGCCGCAACGCGGCTGGTCGGCCAGGCGCCCGGCCGGCAGCTGGTTGGTCACGTGGCAGTGGGGGCAGACGACGCGATGATCGGACATCCTGCAATGACCTCCTTTCTTGCCGCCCCCTAGAGGGCGCCCCGAATCTCGACCAGCTTGGCCTTGACCCGTGCCGCGTTGTCCGGCCCCATGCGGAGCAGGACTTTCTGACCGGCGGTCAGCGTTTCCAGGTCCTCATCGGCATACAGGTAGTAGGCCTCCGGCTTGATCAGTCGCAGCGGGTCCGTCACGTCGGGCGTCGCCAGCAATTCGTCGATCACCGCGGTCAGGCGCTGGTCGAAGTCGCCATCCGGGTAGCCCAGTTGACGAAACGCTTCCTCGAACAATGGCCGGAAGTCGCGGTAGGCTTCGGCCAGTTCGGTGGTGCTCATCTTCTCGAGCGATTCCACGTAGGGCGTGTAGCGCTGAAAATTGGCAGGATCCACGATGAACTGTGGAACCGGATCACCCGCCATGTTGCGAATGACGGACGGCGGGTCCTTGTCGGCTGTCGCCTGGAATTCGCCTCCAGGCCCCTGCACGGCCTTGATGGACGCCGGCACCTGCCGGCCGCTGAGCGCGTCGATCGTCGCGACCAGGCGCGAAACCACGTCCTCGCTCACCACGTACTGCTGGACCGGCTCGGCGCCCGCTAACCCGGACAGGGTCTCGATGGCCATCGGATCGCTGTCCGCCAGTGGCGGCATGGGCGGCTGCTCGACCACCGGCTCGGGAGCCGTGACGGGCATTGTCGGCTTGGGCGGCTCCTGCACGGGCGGGGGTGGTGGCGAAACTTTCTGTTCGACGATGGCCGGCGGTGGGGGCGCCTCTTCCACCGGCGCCTGCCGGACGCTGAACAGGTACCAGGCGGCCAGGCCCAGCACGACCACGATGACGGCAATGATCCAGTTTTTCATGATGCGATCCTCGGCGGGTAGGAGATGAGCGGATGCGTGCAACCCGCCATTCTCAACTATATACCCAGCTTCGCGAGGGGGCCAGAGACGCCGCGGGCGCCACCGACGCAGATCAACAATGCCCGGAACCCAACGGCGGTGGCGGGATTTAAAATGGCCCCGGGCGACCTCATTTCAAACGGATGATGCGCCTGCCCTACGTCGAACCGGTTTTCCGGCCTCCCTCGGAAGCCAACAGCCTGATCCTGCAGGTGACCAACGGCTGCTCGTGGAACCGCTGCACCTTCTGCGAGATGTACACCCAGCCCCAGAAGCGCTTCCGCCCCAAACCCCAGCATGAAATCGAACGCGAACTCGCCGCCGTCGCGCAGGCGGGCGCGGCCCCGCGCCGCATCTTCCTGGCCGACGGCGACGCCATGACCCTGTCACACCGGCGTCTGAAGCTGATCCTTGAGGCCATCGGCAGGCATCTGCCCGACGTTCAGCGGGTTTCCTCCTATTGCCTGCCGCGCAACCTGAAAAACAAGACCGTCGAACAACTCGCCGAGCTGAAGGCGCTGGGGCTGGAGCTGTTTTACGTGGGCTGCGAGTCCGGCGACGATTTTGTGCTGGAGCGTGTCAACAAGGGCGAGAACTTCGACAGCTCACTGTCCGCTCTGCAGAAGATCAAGGCCGCCGGCGCGAAAAGTTCCGTGATGATCCTCAACGGCCTGGGCGGCAAACGCTACAGCGAGCAGCACGCGGTCAACTCGGCCCGGCTGATGAGCGCGGCGCAGCCGGAATACCTGTCCACGCTGGTGGTGAGTTTCCCGCTCGGCGAGGAACGCTTTCAGGCCGGTTTCGGTGGCGAGTACGAGCCGCTCGACCAGAGAGGCCTGTTCCGGGAAATGTTGCGGCTGCTCGAAACCCTGGAACTGGAAAACACCATCTTCCGCAGCGACCATGCCTCGAATTACCTGGTCCTCAAAGGCACGCTGAACCGCGACAAGCCGCGACTGCTGCAAACCGTGCACGCCGCGCTCGAGCGGCCCGGCACGGTGCCGTTGCGCCCGGAATGGGCGCGCGGGCTGTGATTCATGGAATAATCCCATGCGTTCAAGCGTCTTTTTTTGAGATGACATGATTCGGAAAGTCGCGTTGCGGATGCCAATCGCCCTAACCTTGAGAACCGCGTTAACCATCCTGTTGCTGCCAGCGGCGATCGCCGCTGGCAATGCGGTGCAGGCCGACCCGGTGTCGAAGGAGCGGCTCGCGGCCGGCAAGAAGTTGGCAATGACCCGCAGCAAAGGGAACTGTTTGGCTTGCCACGCCATCGATGACGGTGAATTGCCTGGATCCACAGGGCCGCCGCTGATGTACATGCAGCAACGCTATCCCGAAAGATCGGAGCTGCGTGCCCAGGTGTGGGATGCAACGGTCCGCAACCCGGATACCATGATGCCGCCGTTTGGCAGGCACCTTATCCTGAGCGAGGATGAAATCGATCTTATCGTCGATTACATCCACTCACTGTAGGCTTGGATACATCCAGAGGAGACAATTCAATGCAGTTGAGCCGAAGACTTTTCCTGCAGGGCAGCGTTGCACTGGCTGCACTGTTGGCAATCCCCAGGGCGTTAGTGGCCGCCGCATGGCCCGAAAAAGCATTTGCCTCGAAAGCCGCCGCGGAAGCCATGACTGCGCTGTTCGGAACCGATCAGGCCACGCCCTCGTCGGCGATTTCACTGGACGCGCCGGAAATTGCGGAAAACGGCGCGGTCGTGCCGATTTCGGTCGAGACAACGCTGGAGAACGTTCAATCCGTGAGTATCGTGGTGGAAAAGAACCCTCGCCCGCTGGCCGTCTCCTTCGAGATTCCCCCCGGAACGCTCCCGAACGTGGCCTGCCGCATCAAGATGGGACAGACGTCCCAGGTGATGGCGGTCGTCAAGACCGACAGCGGCCTGTTCAGCGCAGCGAAGGAAGTGAAAGTAACCATCGGCGGCTGCGGCGGCTGAAGCCAAACCCGCCCAACAAGGAGCACCGGCATGGCAAGTAAAATCAAAGTCAAAGTCAAACTGAAGGGTGACGTTGCCGAGGTCAAGAGCCTGATGCTGCACCCGATGGAGACCGGCTCGCGCAAAGACCCCGACACGGGCGCCACAATCCCGGTACATCACATTACCGAGTTGACCTTTCTCAACAACGGCGAGACGGTGATGGCGGTCCACTGCAGCACGGCCGTCTCACGCGACCCTTTCTTCAGCTTCTCTTTCTCCGGCGCCAAGGCCGGGGATACGCTTGCGGTTCGCTGGGTGGACAACCAGGGAGAGAGCGACTCGGTGGAAACGGTGCTGGGCTGATTGGCCGGCGTGGCGACCCACGGAGCGCAGAGGTGTTGAGACCGGCAATCCGTCGCTTCCTGCTGTTGTGCCTGGCGACAATCCTGTCCATGCCGGCGCTGGCCGGGCCAGAGGAGGATCGAGAGGCTTTTCGCGCCTATTTCAGCCAGCGATTCCCGGATGTGCCACTCGACGAATACGTCAATGGCATCTACGCGCTGGACCCGAAGGCGCGGGAGCAATGGCTCGACATCGAGCAGTTCCCGCCCTACGAATTCGCCGTGGAACAGGGTGAAGTACTTTTTCGGCAAGCCTTTGCCAATGGCAACGGCTACGCGGACTGCTTCGACAACGGCGGTGTCGGCGTCCGCCAGCATTACCCCCGCTTCGACCCGGCCCTGGGCGAGGTGGTCACGCTCGAACTCGCGCTCAACCGCTGCCGCACACGCAATGGCGAGTCAGCCTATGCCTGGGACAGCGACGAGCTGGTGGCGCTCTCGGCTTACATGGCCTGGACCTCCCGGGGCAACCCGATCGACGTGGAGATCCCGGATGACCCGCGCGCGCTGGCCGCGTACGAGGCGGGCAAGCGCTTCTACTACAGCAAGCGGGGCCAGCTGAATTTCGCCTGCTCGGACTGCCACGTCACCTCGGCGGGATCCTATGTACGCGCAGACCATCTGAGCGCGAGTCTCGGTCACCCCAGCCACTTCCCGGTCTACCGCTCGAAGCTGGGCAAGGTGATCAGCCTGCACAGCCGATTTTACGGCTGCGTCAGGGATGTCCGCGCCCGGCCCTTCGAAGAGCAAAGCGAGGAATATCGCAACCTGGAATACTTTCTCACGTACATGAGCAACGGACTCGTGGTCAACGGTCCGGGGGCGCGCAAGTGAGACGGCCACTATGACTCCACGAGTATTGCGCCTGTTGGCCATCGGGCTGCTCCTGGGCCTGCTGTCGCCCGGAGCGCTGGCGCAAGATCCGGCAGCCGCTTCCGCGGTCGGCGCAGCGGTCAGTGCCGAAGCCGTGACCGAGCTGATCGGCCGGGCGGAAGCGGCACAGCGCTCGGCCACCGAACTGCGCGCCGAGTGGCTGGAAACCGACGGACTCATCGAGCAGGCACGCAAAGAAGCCAACCTCGGCAACCTGATCAAGGCGGCGGAACTCGCCGAATTGGCCCGGCGGCAGGGTGAACTCGCGGTCGCCCAGGCCGAGCGCGAAGCCGAGGCCTGGCAGCGGCGCGTCGTGCGCTGACACCGCGCCACCCAAAGCTGCGGCGAACAGGAGAACACCAGCATGGATAGACGGGAATTTGTCAGGCTGCTCTCCATCGCGGCCGGCGCTGCCGCCGCGGGGGCCTGTGCGGGCCGCCGCGCAACGGGTGTCGAGGATCTCTACGCCGCGCCCGTCTTCGGCAACGTCCGCCTGCTGCACATCACGGACACGCACGCGCAGCTCCGGCCGATCTACTTCCGGGAGCCCAACGTCAACCTCGGCCTCGGGGCCTCTCGCGGCCAGCCACCACACCTGGTGGGGCAGGCCCTGCTCGAATTCGCGGGCCTCCCAGCCGGTGGCAGGAGCGCCCATGCCCTCACCTATCTCGATTTCGACGAAGCCGCTCAGCGCTTCGGCAAGGTCGGCGGCTTCGCCCACCTGCGCACGATGATCCAGCGCCTGCGGGGCGAATACCCGGACGGTCATTCATTGTTGCTGGATGGGGGCGACACCTGGCAGGGTTCGGGCACCGCTTACTGGACGCGTGGCAAGGACATGGTCGGCGCCTGTAACCTGCTGGGTGTCGACGTCATGACCGGCCACTGGGAATTCACCTACCGTGACGAGGAGGTGCTGGACAACATCGCCGCGTTCAACGGCGAATTCGTTGCCCAGAACGTTCGCGTAACCGAAGACGCCCTGTTCGAGGGCGCGGCAGCTTTCGACGAAGACTCGGGCCATGCTTTGCGGCCCTG
>JAPHSB010000135.1 GCA_026193295.1 Lysobacterales bacterium | reverse complement strand
CATCGTGTCCGCTCGGCGGCAGTTGTTTTCCGGGGAAGTGACGCGTTGTGTCGTCAGCGGGTCCGGCGGGGAGTTGGGCATCTATCCCCGCCACGCACCTCTGATGACGACGCTGAAGGCCGGCGAAGTGCGGGTGCAACAGGCAGATCAGGAGGAGCTCACTTTCATCATCGGTGGCGGCATTCTCGAGGTGATGCCTCACCTGGTGACCGTGTTGGCAGATACAGCCATGCGTGCTGACGACATCGACGAGGCCGCGGCCCGGAGGGCCAAGGCAGAAGCCGAGCGTGAATTGCTGACGCGCACTGATCGCATGGAAATCGCCGAGGCACAGGCCAAGCTGGCCGAAGCCGTGGCTCAACTCCGGGCGCTCGAGCAACTACGCCGAAGACTCAAGCGCAGGTAGTGAACGCAGTTATTCGGACCGGAGACAGCAGATGCAGATCGATCACATCAACATCAAGGCACCCGCAGCGCTCCTGGAGCAGGTTCGCGAGTTCTACTGCGCCGTGCTCGGGCTCGTTGAGGGCCCCCGGCCGGATTTCCCAAGCCCGGGCTATTGGCTGTATGCGAGAGAGTGTCCGCTGGTGCACCTTTCGGTTGGCCCGGAAACAACTGCGCGCCCAGCTGCAGGTTTCCTGGATCACGTAGCGTTCCGCGCCGAGGACCTGGAGACGTTCCTGGCGCGGCTGGACACATTGGATATCGATTATCGGTGCAGCCACATCCCCGAACTGGACCTAACCCAGTTGTTCCTGCGCGATCCCGCAGGCACCGGGCTGGAGATCAACTTTGTCGGCGAGGCAATGCCTTGAGCCGGACAGCAAGGAGCCTCACTCATGCCTGACCCGGTTTCCGCTTTCGAGGCGTTACAGCGATTGCGCAAGGGCAATATTCGTTTCGTCTCCGGCGAGGGAACGCGGGACCTGTCGCTGGAGCGGATGCGCCGCAGGGAATTTCTGGCGGACCAGGCCCCGTTTGCCATTGTCCTGGGTTGCTCGGACTCACGCGTGCCCGCCGAGATGGTTTTCGATCAAGGGTTGGGTGACCTGTTTGTCATCCGCGTGGCCGGCAACATCGTGGCGCCGTCGCAGGTCGGCAGCATCGAGTTTGCGGCGCAACGATTCGGCGTGAGATTGGTGGTGGTATTGGGGCATTCACAGTGCGGAGCGGTACAGGCGGCGCTGGAGGAACTGGAGCGGCCGTCGGAGAATCGCTCACCCAACCTCGGCTTCATCGTGCGCAGCATCCTGCCTGCAGCGGAGACCGCCGTCGCGCAGGTCGGTTCGCGGGATCGCGAAGCGCTCATGGGCTGCGCGGTCAGGGAGAACATTCGTGCATCCGCCGATCACCTGAGGCGCGGCTCGGACGTCCTGGAACAGCTGATCCGGGATAGTGGCCTGCTGGTCGTCGGCGCGGAGTATTCGCTGGAGACCGGGATGGTGGATTTTTTCGATGGCATTCCATCCGCCGCTTGACGATAGGTGGGCAAGAGCGCGGCCCGGGCCCGCTAGCGCAAAATCAGGTGGGTGAATGGATCTGAGCACAGTTTTTTGCGCGTTGCTGGGGCTTATCCTGCTCGGTATCGGCGGTGATGTGCTGGTGCGCGGTGCGGTTGGGTTGGCTGAGTTGCTCAAGGTATCCCCGCTGTTCACCGGCTTGGTGCTGGGCGGCTTCGGCACCTCGACCCCGGAGCTTGTTACCAGTCTGAGCGCGGCCCTCCAGGGTTCGCCGGGGATCGCAATCGGCAATATCATCGGCAGCAATATCGCCAATACACTTCTGATTCTGGGCCTGACTGCGATCATCCTCCCGATACCGGCCGACCCGAGGTCGTTTAGACGCGACGCCCCCATGCTGGCTATTGCCACGCTGGTCTGCCTGGCGGTCGTAGAGACGAGCAGTGTCGGCCGCCTGAGTGGTGCCCTGTTCCTGCTGCTGCTGGCCGGCTACCTGTGGCATACCTACCGCATGGAAAAGCAGCGGCACGATGCCCCGGCCTTGCTGCACGAGCAGCAGGGCCGGCTGCTCGAACCCGCCGCCCGCTCGGGCGCGCTCAGCGCGATACTGGCGCTGTCTGGCCTGGCCGGAATCCTCGTCGGTGCGAACCTCCTGGTGACCGCCAGCATCCAGATCGCCGCCGCACTGGGGATACCGGATTCAATCATCGGCCTGACCGTGGTGGCCGTGGGCACCTCTTTGCCGGAGCTCGCCACCTCTGTCGCAGCAGCCGTGAAGCGTCAGACCGATATTGCACTCGGTAACATCATTGGCAGCAATATTTTCAACATCCTGGGCATTCTTGGGACCACGGCTCTGGTCAGGCCGATCCGGATTCCTGACAACGTGGTCGACTTCGACGCCTGGGTATTGTTTGGCGTGACCGGTCTGCTGTTGTACTACGCCCTGTCCGAGGCACGTATTTCCCGGTCGGAAGGTGCGGTTTTCCTGCTGCTGTACGCCGCCTACCTTGTGCTGCTCGCGAGCCGTGTCCTGGGAGCGACCTGAAAGTGAACGGTGCTATCATGTTGGCGTCAAATGTGACGGATACAGGAGCAAGGCCATGACGAAATTGCAGATTGCCTGTGCAGTCTCCGCCTGGGCGCTGTGTGCGGCCCTCGCCATGCCCGGCGATGGCTTGGCACAGGAAAAGCAAATGTACCAGTGGACCGACCAGGACGGGGTGGTGCATTTCAGCGATACGGCCCCCGAGGGCATGGACGTGCCGGCGAAGAACATCCCCATGAACGACCAGCCGGCGGGCCTGGGCAACCAGCAAGCTCCACCGTCCGGACCATCGGCCGCGCAGCAGCGGCGTGAAGACATTGCCCAAAAATCCGCGGAGGGCAAAGCCAATCGGGCAGCGCTGGATGCGCAGTGCGCGGCCTGGCAGGCCGAGGTGGATCGGCTGGAGCCCAACCGGCGGGTGTTCTCCACCAACGAACAGGGTGAAACCGAGCGCATGGATGACGTGGTGCGCACCAACCGGGTGGCCGAGCTCAAGGCACAGATTGCCAAGAACTGCAGGTGAGATCCGGGGTAGTTCACCACCAGCAGGCGACGACCGGATTGGCGGCTGGCGAGCATTTTACCTTCACGGATCAAGCCACTCCGGGCTGCGGTGGCATGAAAGTCATCCAGAAAAATCTTTTTCTGCTGGGCATATGGCTTTTCCTGGTCGCGGGCTGCGATCGCTCCCCACCCTATGAACCGGGCGCCGACAGCAACGGCCACACGGCGCCCACCGAGGCGACGATCGCGGCCAACCGGGCCGTGCTCGAGACGCTCGATTTCACGGATCAACAGGACTTTGAAGACGCCACCCGCGGCCTGATCGCGGCCGACCCGAACCTGCAGGTCACCACTGCCAGTGGCTCAACCGTCTGGGATTTGCCGGCCAACGCCTTCATCGACGGCGAGGCGCCAACCAGTGTCAATCCCAGCCTCTGGCGCCAGGCCCGGCTGAATAATATCCACGGCCTGTTCAAGGTCACCGAGGGGATCTACCAGCTGCGCGGCTACGACCTGTCCAATATGACCCTGATCGAGGGTGAGACGGGCTGGATTATCGTCGATCCGCTGACCGCTCGCGAGACCGCCGCCGCAGCGTTCGCCTTTGCACGCCAGCACTTGGGTGAGCGGCCGATTGTGGCGATGATCTTCACCCACAGCCATATCGATCATTTCGGCGGCGTGCTGGGGGTCCTGACGAGCGAGGGCGTCCAGGCCGAGAACATTCGCATCATCGCGCCGCAGGGTTTCATGGAGGAGGCAACCAGCGAGAACGTCATCGCCGGCACCGCCATGAGCCGTCGGGCCATGTTGATGTACGGCAAACAGCTGGCCCGTTCGGAGCGCGGCCACGTCGATTCGGGGCTGGGTATCTCGCCGGCCTTTGGCAGCTTTGGCCTGCTCGAACCGACCGAGATCATCGACCGGACGCCGCAGACGCTGGTGATCGACGGGCTCGAGTTCATCTTTCAGAATGCGCCCGGTTCCGAAGCGCCCGCCGAACTGACCTTTTACCTGCCGCACGCGCGGGCCTTCAACGGTGCCGAGGTTACCTCGCACAATCTGCATAACCTTTACACGCTGCGCGGCGCCAAGGTGCGTGACGCCCTGCTGTGGAGCCACTATATCGATGAATCCATCGAACTGTTCGGCGAGGCGGAAGTTTACCTGGCCAGCCATCACTGGCCGATCTGGGGCAAAGCGCGGATCAATGACTTCCTGGAAGTCCAGCGTGATACCTACAAGTACATCCACGACCAGACCGTCAGGCTGTTCAACCAGGGGCTGACGCCGGGCGAAATTGCCGAGGTCATCGAATTGCCGGCCTCGTTGCAGCAGGAATTTCATAACCGGGGTTATTACGGCACATTGCGGCATAATGCGCGCGCCGTCTACCAGAACTACCTCGGTTGGTATGACGGCAATCCGGCCAACCTGAATCCATTGCCGCCGGTCGAGGCCGGGCGACGTTACGTCGAGCTCGCCGGAGGTGCGCCAGCGCTGCTGCAAAACGCCCAGGCCTCGTACGACAAGGCTGATTACCGCTGGGCAGCGGAACTGCTGAACCACCTGGTGTTCGCCGATCCGGCCAATATCCAGGCCAAATCCCTGCTGGCTGCGTGCTATGACCAGCTGGGCTACCAGGCCGAATCCGGGCCCTGGCGGGACGTCTACCTGAGCGCCGCGCTGGAACTGCGCCATGGCCCCCCTGACCAGGGGCTGAATATCGCAGCGATGGCAGACGTTCTGCGCCAGACTCCGGTGCGGCGCTTTTTCGACTCGATGGCGGTGCGCCTGAATGGCCCGGATGCGGAGGGCGTCACGCTCAGCGTGAACTTTGTTTTCACCGACCTGGGAGAAAGCTACCTGCTGGATATCGGCAACGCCGTGCTGCACCATCGCCCATCCACCCCCGATTCGCCGGCGGACGCCACGCTGAAGCTGACCCACGAGATGTTCCTGTCCATGTTGACCGGGAAGGCCGGGCTCAAGGACTTGCTGTTGTCCGACCAGATCGAGCTGGAGGGCAGCGTGCTGGACCTTGGGAAGTTCTTTTCCCTGCTGGACAAGCCGGACGGGCGGTTCAACATCGTGACCCCTTGAGGCGCTGACAGCGACACCCGCCCGCATCCGCAGCGGACAAGGTACGGCGAAGCTATTCTGTGTTCAGTTGACCGAACTCATGGAATCGCGAGAGTGCCTTTGCTGAAGTAGTCGAGTCTGTCTGCGAGCTGGATAGAAACAGGCCTACTGAGAACCGAAAGAAAATGAAGGCTGTGGAAAGGTGAGGTTTTCGTGACCCCCGAGATCACCATGCTGGCGCTCTCGGCGGCCGCCATTGCCTTCGCGCATACGGTGCTCGGCCCCGATCACTACCTGCCTTTCGTGGCGATGGCCAAGGCCCGTGGCTGGAGCATGGCCAAAACCCTGCGCATCACCCTGTTCTGTGGAGCCGGTCACCTCGCCGGGTCGGTAGTCCTGGGCCTGGTTGGAATCACGGTCGGCGTCCAGTTGTCCTCGCTCAATTGGTTGGAAGGGGTCAGGGGCAACCTCGCGGCCTGGATGCTGATCGGTTTTGGGCTGGCTTACACGGCCTGGGGCCTGCGCCAGGCGCATCGCAACCGTCCCCATACGCACTGGCATCACCATGACGGCGTGAGCCACCTGCATGAGCACCGTCATCAAGAGGCTCACGCGCATGTTCATGATCGAACCGCCGGATCCAGGTCACTGACGCCCTGGGTGATTTTCGTAATCTTTGTGCTGGGGCCCTGCGAACCTCTTATTCCCCTGCTGATGTATCCTGCCGCGCGCGAAAGTACCAGCGGGGTGGTAGTCGTCACGGTGGTATTTGCGCTCGTCACGGTGTTGACCATGAGCCTCGCGGTCGCCATCGCGCTGCTGGGGTTGAAGACCATCAAGATCAGCAGGCTGGAGCCCTACGGCCACGCCGTGGCAGGTAGCACCATCCTGGCCTGCGGTCTCGCCATTGCTTTGCTTGGCTTATAGGATCCTACGGGATAATCCTCAGTCGGCCGCCGACTGCGCCTTCCGCTGCAGCAGCCATTCGAGGGTGCGGCGCCGCACCTGATGTTTCTCGGGTTCGTTGAACATCTCGTGATACAGGCCCCGCCAGGTGACGAGCTCGACCCGGCCCGGCGGCGCGGCGTCCGCCCAGCGCGCGGGCGCCGCCGGGTCGACCAAACGGTCTGCCCCTGACTGCATCAACAGCAGCGGAATGCTCAGCGCATGCGCGTCGGCATGTGCCCGTTTGATGGCCCGCAGAATCTCGGCATACCAGCGGGCCGACACTTTCTGCGAGACCAGTGGGTCATCGAGATAAGCCTGCACCACCGCCGGATCACGCGAGACGGCAGACGTATCGAGGTCGCTCGGAAAGCGAAGACGTGGCGCCAGCCGGTCAAGCACGGTGACCAACAGCCTGAGCACGGCGGGCGGCTTGAAGTCGGGGTGTGTACCCAGTGCCGGCGAGGAGATGATGGCGCCGGACATAGGCCCGCTGTTTTGCAGGGCGTAGCTGATCGTGATCAGTCCACCCATTGAATGTCCTAGCAAGAACAAGGGTAGCTGTGCGTGACGCTCTAGCGCGAGATTTCTGAACGCATCCACGTCCATGAAATAATCCGTGAATCGCCTGACATGCACCCGGCCCGCCCCCGGCACGTCAGGGCTGAGACCATGTCCGCGCAGATCGCCCGCGTATACGGCCCAACCGTGTGCCGCGAAGTACTCGGCGGTTTCCCGATAGCGCCCCCCATGTTCCGCCAGGCCGTGGATGACAACGAGGGTTCCAACCGGTCTGGCCGGCAGCCACGAGCGCCAGTGAAGATCGAGTCCGTCAGCGCTGCTGCACTGTCCTTCCTGCCGAGTGATCTCGGCGGCGGGTCCGGGCATTGGTGTATTGGTGGAGTCACTCATCACTGGCTCCCTCCCGTGCGCTGCGCACTCGTTCCACGGCCCGCAGCCACCCGTCGTATAGCTCCTCGCGCCGGCTAGCTGGCATGCTCGGCTCGAAACGACGCTCACTGAGACGCACCTGGTCCAGGTCGGCCGGGCTGTTCCACACACCCACGGCCAGGCCCGCGAGGTAAGCGGCGCCGGCCGCGGTGGTTTCCACCTGGCAGGGACGATCCACGGGAACGCCGAGGATGTCGGCCTGGAACTGCATCAGAAAGTCGTTTTGTGACGCACCGCCGTCCACGCGCAATTCCGTCAGCTCAATTTTGGAGTCACGGTTCATGGCCTCGACGATGTCGCGTGACTGGTAGGCGATTGCTTCCAGCGCCGCGCGCGCCAGGTGAGGACGGCCGGCGCCGCGCGTCAGGCCGACGACGGCGCCACGCGCGTTCATGTCCCAATAGGGCGCGCCCAGCCCGGCAAAAGCCGGAACCAGGTAAACACCCTGGTTATCCTCGATTTGCCGGGCCAGCGCCTCCGCTTCGCCGGCCGCGGCGATGATCTGCAGTTCGTCGCGCAGCCACTGCACCGTCGCCCCGCCCATGAACACTGATCCTTCGAGCGCGTAGGCGGTCGCGCCGATGGCATCGCAGCCGACCGTGGTCAGCAGCCCATGGCGGCTGACCCGGTGTCGGTCACCCGTGTTCATCAGGAGAAAGCAGCCGGTGCCGTAGGTATTCTTGGCCTGGCCGGCTTCCCAGCAGCCCTGTCCGTACAATGCGGCCTGCTGATCGCCGGCGATACCCGCGATCGGAATCCCCGCGGGCAGACCTACAAATGCCTCGGTTTCACCGAATACCCCCGCACTGGGGTGGATTTCGGGAAGCATCGCCAGCGGTACGTCGAGCAGCGCGCAGAGCTCTTCGTCCCAGCGCTGCTGGTGAATGTTATACAGCAGCGTTCGCGACGCGTTGGTAGGGTCCGTCCGATGCAACGCTCCGGCAGCGGCCGTGCCGCCGGTCAGTTTCCAGAGCAACCAGCTGTCGATGGTGCCGAACGCAAGCTCTCCGCATTGGGCGCGGCGCTGCAGGTCCGGATCGCGGTCGAGGATCCAGCGAATCTTGGTGCCCGAGAGGTAGGGGTCGAGCAGCAGGCCGGTTTTGCCGCGGAACAGCGTCTCCAGGCCGTCGGCCTTCAACCGTTCGCAGATACCGGCAGTCTGACGGCTCTGCCAGACGATGGCCCGGTAAACCGGCTTGCCGCTGGCGCGCTCCCAGACCACGGTGGTCTCACGCTGATTGGTGATGCCGATTGCGGCGAGTGCGCCGGGGTCGATCGCCGAGTCGGCCAACGCTGCGGCCATGACCCCGAGGCTGACCTGCCAGATTTCCTCCGGGTCATGCTCGACCCAGCCCGGCTGGGGATAATATTGCGTGAACTCACTGTAGGCGCGGCCGATGACCTCGCCTGCCTGTGAAAAAACCAGGGCAGTGGATCCGGTCGTACCCTGATCGATGGCCAGCACGAAAGACATGCGCCACAGTATACGTCCTGCCGTCCCGAGGGGACCATAGCCGGGCCATAGGCGGAATCGGGGCCGGAGCCGAAACTCTTTAAACCGTCATGCCGCCGTCCACCACCAGAATCTCGCCCGTGGTGAAGCTGGCCGCGTCGGAGACCAGGTACAGCACCGCGCCGGCCATTTCACCCGGCTCTGCGTGCCGCCGCATGGGAATCTGCGCGATCGCATGGGTGTAGAATTTCTCGTCCTCGAACAGTGCGCCGGCGAACTCGGTCTTGGTCAACCCGGGCAACAGCGCGTTGCAGCGGATGTTGAAGCGGGCGCATTCCTTGGCGAAAGCCCGCGTCATGTTGACCACCGCGGCCTTGGTGATCGAATAGATGGCCTGCATCGGTGGCGGCTTCAGCGCATTGATGGATGCCGTGTTGACGATCGCGCCGCCGCCGGTTTCGCGCATCAGCTTGCCGGCCTCCACCGACATGTAAAAATAGCCGCGCATATTGACGTCGATGGTTTTCTGGAACGCATCGGGCGGCGTATCGAGGATGTGCCCGAAATAGGGGTTGATGGCCGCGTTGTTGACCAGTATGTCCAGCTTGCCGTGCTTTTCGCGGATCTGCGCGATCGCGTCTTGGATCTGCTGCAGGTCGCCGATGTGGCAGGCCATGGCCTCGGCGCTGCCGCCCCTTGCCTCGATCTCCCCGGCAACGGCCGCGCAGCCTTCGACCTTGCGGCTGGAAATGATCACGTGCGCGCCCTGTTCCGCCAGCAGCTCGGCAATAGCCTTGCCGATGCCGCGGCTGGCGCCGGTGATCAGTGCGGTCTTGCCGCTCAGGTCAAACAGGTCTGTTCCCATGGTTTCAAATTCTCCTGGTTCGGCCGCGGGTCTCTTGATTGCTGACCGCCCAGACCTTCACTTTCATGCTTGCTCGTTGATGACATGCAAGGCCATCTCGGCCAGTGGTTCCACCCACCGCCCGAGTTCGGCTGCACGCGTATTTGACGCATTACCGTCCACGGCCCGCTTGGCGACGCCCTGGACGATGGCGGCCAGCCGGAAAAAACTGAAGGCCAGGCAGAACGTCCAGTTCTCGATGCCCGTGATCCCGGTGCGCTCGCAGTAGCGGGCCACGTATTCCGACTCCGAGGGGATCCCCAGGCTGGCGCGGTCCACTCCCCGCAGCCCGGGAGCAAACCCCTTTTCAGCTGGCATTCTCAATTGCATGCACTGGTAGGCGAGATCGGCCAGAGGGTGACCCAGAGTCGACAACTCCCAGTCCAGCACGGCAATGATCCGTGCATGCTGCGGGTGAAAAACCAGGTTGTCGAGCCGGTAGTCGCCATGCACCAGCGCCACCCGGCCATCGTCGGCGGGCTGGTTCGAGTCCAGCCAGGCCATCAGGTCCTCCATGGCCGGAATGGGCGCCAGTTCCGAGGCGCGGTACTGGCTGGTCCAGCGAGTCAGTTGCCGGGCAAAATAATTTCCCGGCTTGCCATAATCGGCCAGGCCGACAGTGACCGGGTCGATGTTGTGCATAGCGGCCAGCACGCGGTTCATCTCGTCGTAAAGAGCGCTGCGCTCTTCGTTGCTGCCCAGTTCCGGCAATGAAGCATCCCAGAAAATGCGCCCGTCGCAGAACTCCATCACGTAGAACATGGAGCCGATGACGTCCCGCGATTCGCAGAGCCCGTGCACTTTCGGCACCGGCACCTCGCTGTCGGTCAAAGCCATCATTACGCGAAACTCCCGGTCGACCGCGTGGGCGGACTTGAGCAGTTTGCCCGATGGTTGCCGGCGCAGGACGTAGGTTCCTGAGGCAGCGGACAGCTTGAAAGTAGGGTTGGACTGTCCGCCTTTGAATTTCTCCAGCCGCGCAGGACCCCGAAAGCCATCGACATGCTGCTGCAGCCAGCGGAGCAGGGCGCCTTCGACCGGCTGAATTTGCTCCCGTGCCTTCATCACCTCAGGCCCGGGCTTCCCGGTACCGCGCCAGGTTGCGCCCCAGTTGCATCATGTGCACCTGGTCCGGACCGTCGGCCAGCCGCAGAGTGCGCGCGTAAGCCCACATGTGAGCCAGCGGCGTATCCTGGCTGAGACCGACGGCGCCATGGATCTGCATGGCCCGGTCGATGACGTCCAGCGCCATGTTCGGCGCGACGATCTTGATCATCGCAATCAGGTCTTGCGCACCCTTGTTGCCGACCGTATCCATCTTATGTGCGGCTTTGAGGGTCAGCAGGCGAGCCTGTTCGACCTGGCAGGCAGACCAGGCAATGTCCTCGCGCACGGATTGCTGCTTGATCAGGGGCCGGCCAAATGCAATGCGGGTGTTGGCCCGGTCCATCATCAGTTCCAACGCTCGCTGCGCCGCGCCGATCATGCGCATGCAGTGGTGGATGCGCCCGGGGCCGAGCCGGCCCTGCGCGATCTCGAAGCCGCGCCCTTCGCCGAGGATCAGGTTCGAAACGGGAACACGCACGTTGTCGAAAACGATTTCAGCGTGACCGTCCGGCGCGTCGTCATAGCCGAACACGTGCATCGGCCGGGTGACCGTGACGCCCGGCGTCGCGACTGGCACCAGGATCTGCGACTGCTGGATGTAGCGATTGGCGTTGTCAGGGTCCGTCTTGCCCATGACGATAAGGATCTTGCACTGCTTGCGGCAAGCGCCGGAAGAGTAGAATTTCGTGCCGTTGATGACGTACTCGTCACCGTCGCGGACCATGGACGTTTCGATATTGGTGGCGTCGCTGGAAGCCACGGCCGGTTCAGTCATGGCGAAAGCGGAGCGGATCTCGCCAGCCAGCAGGGGTTCCAGCCATTGTTTCTTCTGTTCTTCGTTGCCGTACTGGCCCAGCACTTCCATGTTGCCGGTGTCGGGGGCGGCGCAGTTGAACACCTCGGAAGCCCAGATGACACGGCCCATTTCCTCGGCCAGCGGGGCGTATTCCATGTTGGTCAGGCCGGCGCTGTACTTGCCGTGTTCAACCGGCAGGAAAAGATTCCACAAGTCAGCCGCGCGGGCCTTGGCCTTGAGTTCTTCCATCAGGGGCGGCGTCTCCCAGGGGTAGTCCAGGACCTGGGCCGCCATGGCCGCTTCGTTGGGGAAGATATTTTCGTCCATGAAGTCACGAACCTGCCGAATCAACCCTTTGACCTTGTCACTGTATTCGAAATTCATATGCCTGGCCTCTGCATTTCAGTAGTAGGTGACCGCCCCGGAGCGATCGGGATGGTCGAGATGCGGAACGTGGTTGAAAGCGGAGAAATGCATGCTCCGCTCATTGAAAAACACGTGGCTGATGCTGGAATTCCTGAGCTGCAGGTTCATGTCGACCATGGCGCTGGCCGGAGCGTCGAGAACCTGTCTCAGGGCCATGGAAATGGCTCCGCCTGAGCTGACCAGCAGGATACGTTTGCTCTCGTCCTGCTGGCGGGCAATGGACGACAGCGCCTGGCCCACGCGTTCTTCGAATTGTTGCCAGCGTTCGGGCAGAGGGCCTTCCAGCCGGTCCTCTGCCCAGGTCTGCAGGGCGTTGCGCAGGACGCGGGAAAATACGCGTGAGGACGCATCCTGTGGGGGCTTTTCCGCCGGAAACTGCTCAAGGTAAACGGAGACAATGGCTTCGAAGTCGAACTCATTCCAGGCCGCATCCGTGACGGATTCCGACGGCTCCCGCCCCATTCCGCGCAATATGTTCTCAGCCGTTTCACGGTGCCGGACCATGCTGCCGCAAATGACCCGGTCGAATTCCAGCTCGCGATAGAGGAAGTATTCACCCAGCCACTGTGCCTGGCGATGGCCCAGCTCGGACAGGCGATCGTAGTCGCCCGTGCCAAAGGAGGCTTGTGCATGACGTACCAGGAACAGTTCGGACATGGATAAGGCATTCAGATTTGGTCAACCCACAGACTAGGCGATCGAATGATATGTTTCCAATTTATTAGTATGATATTTAGATATTCATAAAATTTATATCTGGTTTGAAGATGAAGTTACCGAAGGTCGATCTGAATCTGTTCGTCGTGTTCGACACGGTTTACACGGAACGTAACCTGACGCGCGCGGCGAAGGTCCTGCACATCACCCAGCCTGCTGTCAGCAATGCGCTCAAGCGTTTGCGCGCGGCATTCGGCGACCCGCTGTTCGTGCGGACACCCCGCGGTGTGGCACCCACACCGGTGGCGGACAACATTGCCGGACGGGTCAAGGAAGCCCTGAACATGCTGAATCTCAGCCTGACCGAGGGTGAGAAGTTTCAACCGCAGAAATCGGAAAAGGTATTTGCCCTGGGCGTGCACGACATCGACGAGGCCCTGGTGTTGCCGCAGCTGATGGAACGGCTGGACGCCGCGACACCGGGCATCTCGCTCGAGTGCATTTCGGTGCCACGCAACGAACTGGAGGGTGAACTCGCTTCAGGCAGCCTGGATTTTGCGCTCGACGTGCCCCTGTTCTCGGTACCCCTGCTATGCCGCCAGTTGGTCAGTGCAGAGCGCTACGTGTGCGCCATGCGCCCGGGCCATCCCATGGCGGCAGAGCCGCTGACGCTGGAGCGCTACCTGCAACTGCATCACGTGCATGTTTCGACCCGGCGCCGGGGGGTCGGGCACATTGATAGGGCCCTGGAGCGCCTCGGCCGCGCTCGCAACATCAGGCTGCGCATGATGAGCTACATGGCGGCGCCGCAGGTGGTGGCTTCGACGGACCTCGTGCTGACCATTCCCCGCACCCTGGCGTCGATGTATGGACTGGCCGCACTGGAACTCCCCTTCGAGGTTGGAACCCTCGATCAATACCTCTATTGGCACAAAAATGCCGACGAGGACCGAGCCAACACCTGGATGCGCGGGATTCTGCTGGATTTGATGGGGAAACCAGGGGCTCACCCGGTACGCAAGAGATCGTGAATCACCGGCCGCGAGCCGGCCATAGGCCTTGACGAGCATCATGGCGGCGGCATACCCGAAGCGGGGAGAATTTCGCTTACTGGTTGATCAGACACTCGCATTCGGGAGAAACCGTCATGACGGACAAGCAAGCGGACCTGGCCGGTCCGGGCATCAGCACCTACGAGGAAGTGGCGAAGATCCTGCCACGTGATTATTCGTCACTGCTCACGCCCCGCGAAACCATGCAGGCCCTGTACGGCGTCAAGAACTACATCGAGGAGAACCTGTGCAGGGAACTGAACCTGATGATGGTCCAAGTGCCCCTGATCGTAGATCGCCAGAGTGGCGTCAACGACATGCTGGACCGCGACGGCTCGCGAACCCCGGTGGAATTCCCCTGTGGGCTGGGCCTGGACAAGCCCATCGACGCGCAGGTCGTGCAAGCCGCCACCAAATGGAAGCGGATGGCCCTGAAAACCTTCGACTGCCAGGTCGGGCAGGGCATCTGCACCGACATGAAGGCTATCCGCAAAGACTATTTTCTCGATCATGACCACAGCGCCTACGTGGACCAGTGGGACTGGGAGCGGGCCATTACGGCCGATCAGCGCAACCTCGATTTCCTGACCGACACGGTGCGCCGAATCTGGAAGGTCATCAAGGGCGCCGAGGAGTTTGCCCAGGACATGTTCCCACAGCTCAAGGATCCGAAATACCCGGGGCTGCCGCAGGAGCTGACCTTCTTCCACGCCGAGGAAATCCTCGATATGTATCCGGATCTGCCGCGCAAGCAACGGGAGACCCGGCTGGTCCAGGAATACCCGGCCGTGTTCATCTATGGCATTGGCTGGCCGCTCAAGGACGGTTATCCGCACGAATTGCGCGCCGCCGACTACGACGACTGGGTGACCGAGACGACTTCAGCCGACGGCCGCCCGATGCACGGACTGAACGGCGACATCCTGGTCTGGAACCCTGTCACGCAGCGCCGCCACGAGCTGACCTCGATGGGGGTGCGGGTAACGAAGGAGACCCTGCTGCAGCAATTGGAACTGAGCGGACAGATGGAACTCGTCGAGCAGCCGTACCACCAGGCGATCCTCAACGATCAGATACCCCTGAGCATTGGCGGCGGCATCGGGCAGTCGCGTGTTTACATGCTGCTGTTAAAGAAGGCGCACCTGGGTGAAGTCGGCGTCACCGTGTGGCCGCGGGAATTGAAGAAGATCTGCACAGAACGAAACATACATCTGCTGTAGGACCGAATCCATTCGGGAATGTATTTAATGAATGCGGGGAGGTACCGGGTACCCCGGTCCAGGACGCGCTCAAGCCGTCCCTGGGCGCTCGGGAAATTGTTGCCGACAGATTACGGTCCTGCACCGGAGTACCCGGCACCTCCTGGGCTGCCGAAGATTGCCCGAATTGGGCGCAGGCTATAGAGGCGCCCCCGCAATGCCGTCGCGCCATCGGCCCTACCGGTGCTTAACGCCCAGGTGCACCAGCGCGTAGCCTGACAGGACAATTTGGGCGACCGCCAGCCCGATGACTTCGCCCGAGTGGGTGGCGGTGATGGCCGTGTAGCGATCAGTCAGCGGGTCGATGATGGTGCCCAGCCGATCGCCGCTGCTGATGGCCTGCCCCAACTGGACTGTCGGAAAGAAGTAGCCACCCGACCCCACCGGCACGCGCACCCAGATCGTTTGCGTGTAGATACGCGATTCGGGTACCTGGAACTCCTTGCCGCCCTCGATCATGTCGAGGTGAGCCATCACGCTCTCGATGCCCTGCACGCCGGCCGCAATCTGGTCGAGATCGAAGCGCGATGGCTCGCCGGCTTCGTAGATGATCGCGGGAATGCCGATATCTCCCGCCTCGCGGCGAATGCTGCCGTTGGGGCCTTCGCTGAGCACCACGATGCCCAGGCCAAAATGGCGGGCCAGGTCCAGCGCGGTGTCGTTCTTTGCCGTTACGCGGATCTGCGGGTGATTGCTGCGGCTGAAGGAGCCGGTGTGGAGGTCGATCAGGTACTGGCAGTTGCGGCGAATTTCGGTAAACAGTGTGTGGGCGACGAGGGACGTGACGCTGCCGTTCGACCGCCCCGGGAATTCGCGGTTGAGGTCCCGGCGGTCTTGCATGTAACGGTTGCCCGAACGCACACCCGCCGCATTGACCATGGGAAAAACGATCACCGTGCCACTCAATTCCTTTGGATCGATCCAGCTGAAAGCACGGCGCGCGATCTCGGTGCCGTTGATCTCGTCACCGTGGATACCCGCGGTGATGCACAAGGCTGGCCCGTAGAGCGCACCCCGCGCGACGAATACCGGCGCATCCAGATAGGCGGATTCGAAACTGGTTTCGCCACCGTACGGAAACCGCAAGGTCTCGCCGGGCCAGATTTT
>JAPHSB010000066.1 GCA_026193295.1 Lysobacterales bacterium | reverse complement strand
TCTTGATATAACCGCCGCTCATCTCCAGCTGACCTTCGAATATGCCGGTATTGGGGGCATGACCAACGGCGATGAAAATGCCTGCCAGTTCGATCTCCGCCTCGGCATCCGAGCGCACGTTGCGCACCCGCATCCCGGTGACACCGCTGTCGTCCCCCAGCACCTCCTCGAGCACATGGTCCCACAGGATCGTCACGTTGCCGTTGCGCTCGCGCTCGAACAGCCGGTCTCGCAGGATTTTCTCGGATCGAAGTTCGTCGCGCCGGTGCACCAAAACGACTTCGGCGGCGATATTCGACAGGTACAGCGCTTCCTCGACCGCGGTGTTGCCGCCGCCGATAACGGCCACCTTGCGGCCACGGTAGAAGAAGCCGTCGCAGGTCGCGCAGGCGGACACGCCCTTGCCCTTGAATGCCTCTTCCGACGGCAACCCCAGGTATTTCGCGCTGGCGCCGGTCGCGATGACCAGGGCGTCGGCGGTGTAGACGCCAGAGTCTCCTTCGAGGCGAAACGGGCGCTGCGAGAGATCCGTGGTATGTATGTGATCGAACACGACTTCCGTATCGAATCGCTCGGCGTGTTCCAGCATGCGCTGCATCAGATCGGGACCCTGCAGACCTTCGCTCTCGCCAGGCCAGTTCTCCACGTCGGTGGTGGTCGTCAGCTGACCGCCCTGTTCCAGGCCAGTGATGACCAGCGGCTTGAGGTTGGCGCGCGCACCATAGATCGCGGCCGTGTAGCCGGCAGGGCCCGATCCGACGATCAGGAAACGGCTGTGCTTGACGTCACTCATGTATAATCGCTCCAAAATTCAAAACTACAGGGAAATGCTTGGGTCTGCGGCCATTATGCGTTGAAATTCTCCGCGGATTCTACACCAGACCTGACAAGGAAGATCAGCTTGCCCCAGGCCAAAAAGAAATCAAGCACCGCCAATACGGAAGGCAACCCGATCGCACACCGCCTGGGTGAAAGCGTCTTCATATTCGCGATCCTCGTTGCGGTGTACCTGGTCGCCTGCCTCGCCACTTACGACCCGACGGATCCCGGTCCGTTCAACTCCGTGGCCTCCCAGCAGGTCAGCAACATCGGCCGTGTTCTCGGAGCGTGGCTGGCTAATTTCTTTCTTTTCCTGACCGGCTACCTGGCCTATGCATTACCGCTGGTGCTGACCTACTTCGGCTGGCTGGTCTACGCGCGGGCCGGCGCTCCGGCGGACAAGGCTGGCCCGATGGAATGGTTCGCACGGGTGACAGGCCTGCTGCTGTTCATCCTGTCGGCGACCGGGCTGGCGCACATGCACACGCTGCCGCCTGCCGGCTCCATGCCGGCCGGCGGCGGTGGCGTAATCGGCCTGCAGATTGCCGCGCCATTGGTCGAAGTCACCGGCGCCTTGGGCTCGACCCTGTTCCTGCTGGCCATGTTGTTGGTCGGCCTGACGCTGTTCGCCGGCATTTCCTGGTTCCAGGTGATGGATACCACCGGCCGCTACACGCTGACGGCCGCGGGCTGGCTGGCCACGTGGGTGGCGGGCATGCGCGACTGGTTCGCCGGCCGCCGCGCCAAGGCGCAACGG
Organism: Lysobacterales bacterium; assembly: GCA_026193295.1. Lineage (GTDB taxonomy): Bacteria > Pseudomonadota > Gammaproteobacteria > Xanthomonadales > SZUA-36 > CALKKN01. The sequence goes on along the minus strand of JAPHSB010000066.1, from coordinate 5,861 downwards.
GTCGAAGTCAGAAAGGCCGATTCGGAGCGTCAGAAGTCGAAGCCGAAGCGCAAGATCGAACCGCAGATCGTCACGTCCGACAGCCAGCCCAGCGTGCGCGCGGAACGGGAGAAGCAGCAGCCGCTGTTCAAGAACCTGCCTGCCGGCGCGCTGCCACCCCTGGAACTGCTGGACGAACCTCCGGAGCAGGTGTCCGGCTACAGCACCGAGGTGCTGGAGGCCCTGTCGCGCCAGGTGGAGCTTAAACTGGCGGATTTCGGCGTGCAGGTGGACGTTGTCGAGGTACATCCCGGACCCGTCATCACCCGTTTCGAGCTGCAACCGGCCGCCGGCGTGAAGTCGGCCCAGATCTCCAACCTGGCCAAGGACCTGGCGCGCGGCCTGAGCGTGATCTCGGTCCGCGTCGTCGAAGTGATCCCCGGCAAGCCGACCATTGGCCTGGAAATTCCGAACACGGTGCGGCAGACGGTTTACCTTTCGGAAATTCTCCGCTCGGAGACTTACGAACGTTCGACTTCGCCCCTGACGCTGGCGCTGGGCAAGAGCATCGGCGGCAACCCGGTGATCGCCGAACTGGCCCGCATGCCGCATGTGCTTGTTGCCGGAACCACCGGCTCGGGCAAGTCCGTGGCCCTGAATGCGATGATCCTGAGCTTCCTGTACAAGGCAACGCCGGACCAGGTACGCCTCATCATGATCGATCCGAAGATGCTCGAGTTGTCGGTTTACGAGGGCATCCCGCACCTGCTGGCGCCGGTGGTAACCGACATGAAGGAAGCAGCCAACGCGCTGCGTTGGTGCGTGGCCGAAATGGAGCGGCGCTACCGCCTGATGGCCAGCATGGGGGTGCGCAACATCACGGGCTACAACAAGAAAGTTCGCGACGCGGAAGAAAAAGGCCAACCCATCAAGGATCCGTTCTGGATGCCGGCCCTGCCGGACGTGCCGGAAGAGCCGCCGACCCTGGAGACTTTTCCCTATATCGTGGTGGTGATCGACGAGTTCGCCGACATGATGATGATCGTCGGCAAGAAGATCGAGGAATTGATCGCCCGCCTGGCGCAGAAGGCGCGCGCCGCCGGCATCCACCTGATCGTGGCCACGCAGCGGCCCTCGGTGGATGTGATTACCGGCCTGATCAAGGCCAACATCCCCGCCCGCATCGGATTCCAGGTTTCGTCGCGGGTCGACTCCCGCACCATCCTCGACCAGATGGGCGCGGAGCAGTTGCTGGGCCACGGCGACATGCTCTACCTGCCACCGGGCTCGGCCCTGCCCGAACGCATCCACGGTGCCTTCGTCGGTGATCGCGAAGTGCACGCGGTGGTGAAGTATCTGAAGCAGTTCGGGGAACCCGACTACATCCACGAGGTCCTTAATGAAACCCAGATGACGGTGGACGGGATGTCGATCAGCGCCACGGGGCTGCCGGAAGCGGTCAATGGCGAGCAGGACGAACTGTATGACCAGGCGGTCGCTTACGTAACGGAGAGCCGCAGGGCATCGATTTCCAGCGTTCAGCGGCAGCTGCGCATCGGCTACAACCGGGCGGCCCGCCTGGTCGAGGAAATGGAGGCGGCCGGCGTCGTCAGCCCACCCGAGCACAACGGCCAGCGGGAAGTCCTGGCGCCCCCTCCGCCGCGCGACTGAACCCGGCCCAGACGGGAGAACCCATTCCAGATGAAGCGTTTCGCCTTGTTGTTTTGCGTGATTTTCGCGACCGTGTTGACCGCGGAAGAGCCCGCCCTGGCCCCGCCGGGTTCGGCACGTGAGCAACTCAACCTTTTTTCGGCCGGCCTGGAGACCTTGCACGCTCAATTCGAGCAGCAGGTCATCAGCAGCGATGGATCTGTGCAGGACAGCAGCAGCGGCCAGGTCTGGCTGAGCCGGCCGCAGCGTTTCCGCTGGGAATATGGCGGCGAGTTTCCGGAATGGGTGGTCGCCGACGGAACGCGGGTCTGGATCTACGACATCACGCTCGAACAGGTGACGGTTCGGGACCAGTCGGTCGCCGCCGCGGATTCGCCGCTGACCCTGTTGACGGACCCCGGACGCCTGGACGAGCAATTCGAAGTGCGCGAGGCGGGCGAAGCCTGGGATCTGCAATTGCTGGAGTTGCGCGCCCGGGGCGCCGAGACGGATTTCGAGCGCATCCTGCTGGGCCTGCGTGACGGCGGGCTGGAACTGATGATCATGGAAGATGCCTTCGGCCTGCGCACGGAATTGCGCTTCAGGGAGGTGCAGCGCAACCCGACACTGGATAGCAAGCTTTTCACCTTTGAACCGCCCGACGGCGTCGACGTCATCGGTGATGTAGAATAATCCGTTTTCAAACCCTGGGCTGACCCATGCTTGACCCCCAACTGCTAAGAACCGATCCTGACAGTGTCGCCAAGGCGCTCGTCGCGCGCGGATATGTCCTCGACGCAAAGGCCTGGCGCGAACTGGAAACCCGCCGCAAGGCACTGCAGGTCCGCGTCCAGGAGCTGCAGAACCAGAAGAACCTCAGCGCCCGCTCGATTGGCCAGGCCAAGGCCCGCGGCGAAGACATTCAGCCATTGCTGGACGAGGTCAAGCACCTCGGCGACGAACTCGGCCAGATCGAAACCGAGTTCAGCGAAGTACAGGAGCAGCAGCAGGCCTGGCTCATGGACATGCCCAACCTGGCTCTGCCCGAGGTCCCGGTTGGCCGGGACGAGAATGACAATGTCGAGATTCGGCGCTGGGGCGAGCCGCCGGCTTTTGATTTTACGCCGCGGGATCACGTCGAGCTGGGTGCCGGCAACGGGTTGCTGGACTCCGAATCCGCGGCCAAGCTGGCGGGCGCGCGCTTCACGGTCCTGCGGGGTTCCCTGTCGCGCCTGCACCGGGCGCTGGCCCAGTTCATGCTGGATGTGCACACGCAGGAACACGGCTATACCGAGGTCTACCTGCCATACCTGGTGAACCCGGAGACCATGACCGGCACCGGGCAGTTGCCCAAGTTCGGCGAGGACGCCTTTGCCACGACCGACGACCCGCCGCGCTACCTGGTGCCGACGGCCGAGGTGCCGATGACCAACCTGGTGGCGGGCGAAATCATAGAAGCCGCTGCGCTGCCGCTGCGCTACACGTCGCAAACCCCCTGTTTTCGACGCGAGGCCGGCTCCTATGGCAAGGACACCCGCGGCATGATCCGCCAACACCAGTTCGAGAAGGTCGAGCTGGTGCAGATCACGAAACCGGAGTCCTCATCCGCCGCGCTGGACGAATTGACCGGGCACGCCGAGACGATCCTGCAGCGACTGGGACTGCACTACCGCACGGTGGTGTTGTGCACCGGCGACATGGGTTTCTCTGCCGCCAAGACCCACGACATCGAAGTCTGGTTGCCGGGCCAGGACGAAGGGCAGGGCGCCTTCCGGGAGATTTCCTCCTGCAGTGTCTGCACCGACTTCCAGGCGCGCCGCATGAAAGCGCGCTGGCGCAATCCCGAGACCGGCAAGCCGGAGCTCGTCCACACGCTGAACGGTTCCGGCCTGGCCGTTGGCCGGACACTGATTGCCGTGATGGAGAATTACCAGCAGCAGGACGGCTCGATTCGGATTCCCGCGGTGCTGCGGCCGTATATGGGTGGTATGGAAGCGATTACCAGCTAGCAACGAGCCTGCTTGAGATGTGACGAGCAACCCCAGGGAGGTGCCGGGTATCCCGTTTCAGGACCGTAGCCCGCCGGGAGCGGGCTTCGAGCGCCCAGGGAAGGCTTGAGCGAGTCCTGAAAGGGGATACCCGGTACCGACCCTCGCGATCGAGCCCGATCGCAAGCAATCTCGCTCTTACAGAGATGCGGCAAAGAAAAAGCCCGCTCGAAGCGGGCTTTTTCGCATCATGTTTAACAGCGTCTCAATCGTCGCCGAATCCGAAGCCCAGCAGGGCCATCAGGTTGTTGAACAGGATGAAGACGTCGGCCAGCAGGTTGGTCGCGGCCATGATGTAGTTGGTCTCGCCGTTGCGCACGATCTGCTGGGTCTGCCAGATGATCCAGCCACAGGCGATCAGGATGATCATCGTCGACAGCGCCAGGGCCAACGCCGGGATCTGCAGGAACCAGTTGAGAATGAAGGCGCCGATCACTGCGATCGTGCCGACGGCCAGGAAGGCGAACCAGGCGCTGAAGTCGCGCTTGGTATTCATCGCGTAGGCCGACAGCGCGAAAAAGATACCGGCCGTCAGGCCAAACGATGTGACGACAAGTGCGCCGCCATTGCTGTACTGGTAGAGCATGGCGTCTACGTTCGAGCCGGTGACCACACCCAGCAGGCCGGCAAAAGCGAACGCCCAGACCAAACCCCAGGCGCTGTTGCGGGTCTTGGTAATGGCGAACGACAAGGCGAAAATGCCGATCAGGAAGGGCCAGAAGCCGATTCGTACGTGCAGGGTCTGGGCTACAAAAGCCACGCCTGCCGCGAATACGAACAGCATGCCGAGCAGGGCATAGGTATTACGCAGTGTCTTGTTGACAACGGCCGTGGAAATGCGGCTGGTCGAAGATACGGTGTAAATCGAGTTGTTCATGCTTGGCAATGACTCCTGTGAATGGCTTTGCTTACCCTACAGAGACCGCAGTTTGGGATTGCGGTTCCCCGGTTCAAGTGGCGTACCTTACGCAAAAGCCAGGCGCCTGTCATGTGTCTTCGGCAAGGGCTGGAGCACGAAGCGCATTTCGGGTATCCTTGCGCGCCTCGGAGAGGTGGCAGAGTGGTTGAATGCACCGGTCTTGAAAACCGGCAAGGGTTTGTAGCCCTTCGAGGGTTCGAATCCCTCCCTCTCCGCCAGATACCCAAAAGCCCCCGTAGCGGGGCTTTTGGGTTTCTGGTGGAACGGCCGGGTAAGAATGCTCTGGCGCGAAGCTTACGGGGTTCGACAAATTCGCCGGGAGCGAATTTGGTCGCACGAAGTGCGCCCGCAGGGGCGAAACCAGGGATGGTTTCGGACAATCCCTCCCTCTCCGCCAAACCAAAAGACCGCCGTCCGGCGGTTTTTTGTAGGAAATCCCCCCTTATTTTGTCCATTCGGTCCACTGCGCTCGACCCGAGGGCAGGTGATAAGTAAGATAAATTCGCCTCACAGGGCAAAGGGGCATCGAACTTCCGAGGGGGAAACATGATCAGACTGCTGGTCGTGGACGACCATGAAGTCGTCCGTATCGGGTTACGGCATATACTCGCCGACTACCCCGCCATTCAGATCGCCGGTGAGGCCATCGACGGCGAGTCGGCACTGCGCATGAACCGGGAAATCCGACCCGACGTCGTGCTGCTGGATGTCTGCTTGCCGGGTCTTTCAGGTTTCGAGGTGACCACCCGCCTGAAGCAGGCCAGCCCGGAACTGGGCATCATCATCCTGACCGTTCACGAGCAGGCCCCGTACCCTGCCCAGCTGCTTGAAGCCGGCGCTGCGGCTTACCTGACCAAGGGCTGTCCGGCAACCGAACTGGTTCAGGCCATCAAGACGGTCGCGGGCGGGGGGCGCCACATAGGCTCGCGCATCGCCCAGCAGATGGCACTGAATTTGTTGCCCGGAGGCAGCGCATCGCCGTTTGAGAATCTCTCGGCACGGGAAATGGAGGTCATGCTGATGCTCGCGGATGGCCGCAAAATTACCGATATCGCCGAAGTGCTACACCTGAGCCCGAAGACCGTTGCCACTTACAAGTACCGGATCTACGAAAAGCTGAACACGCGTAACGATGTCGATATGGCACGGATGGCCATGCGCTACGGGGTAGTGGCTTCGGCGTAAAGCCTGCGGTCACGCCGCCCGGCTTGCGGGCGGCGGCCATTGAACCCTGCAATCGTTCTTTCCTGGGGCGCCTAGGGTCG
>JAPHSB010000400.1 GCA_026193295.1 Lysobacterales bacterium | reverse complement strand
GCTTGCCGCCCAGCTTGCGCAGCCAGGACGGCGTCGCATGCGCCAGGTTCAGCGCAACAACGTACTGCTCGCCAACGGCCTTCTTGACCACGTCGGACGCCCTGATCTGGTCAGCCGTCGAGTCGAAGCGGTACAGCAGGCTATTGCCCACCTGCTCATGGTCCATGGCGCCGATCTGCTCGCTGGCCAGGGCATCGTCGATAACCTTGGAGAGTTCCGGCGAGATGGCGAAACCGCGGGCGGAAGTTACCTGCAGAGCGGGGTCTTCACCGAACAGGTTCGGCAGGGCATAAACCAGGCCGACCAGCAGGATGATCCCGATGAGCGCGTACTTCCAGGCAGGATATTGGTTCATTCTTCAGCCTCGGAATGCGAAAAATTTTGTAGTTTTTAGGGCCGGCTCAGGCGGATTTAATCGTGCCCTTGGGCATGATGCTCGAGATGGCGTGTCTCTGGACCTTGATCTGTACATTGTCGGCCAGTTCGAGTGTCACGAACGATTCGCCAACCTTGGTGATGCGGCCGAGCAGCCCGCCATTCGTTACCGCCTCGTCGCCAACGGCCAGCTCGGCAACCAGCTTGCGGTGCTCCTTGGCGCGCTTCATTTGCGGGCGGATCAGCAGGAAATAGAAAACGACAAAGATGACGATCAGCGGAAGAAACGACAGCAGCCCGCCGGGCTGAGCGTCCTGCGCATAGGCGCTGGCAATAAAGAAATCCAGGAATTCCATGACGGTCCTCAGAAATGAATGTTGTGCAGCCGGGCATTATAGAGCATATGGGCAGCGGCGGGCCATGGTTTGTTGGGAACATGACCTGCTCGCGGTTGGGGGTTTGTTCTGGGGCTGGGCCGGGTCCCCCTCTCCGGGACACGCTCAAGACGTCCCTGTGCGCTATTCGGCTGTTCCCGACAGCCCGAATGTCCCGAAGAGGGGGACCCGCCCCAGCCTTTCGGCGCAGCAACGCGTCGCAGGGAGCTTGAGCTTCACAGGGGGCCCAGGGCCAACCGCTGCAGGCAGGTGGTGGTGAAGGATTCAAGCTCATTGGCGGCGATGGCGTCGCGTAGGCCTTGCATCAGGCCTTGGTAGAAGGTCAGGTTGTGCAGGGTCATCAGCTGCGAACCCAACATTTCGTTGCAGCGGTCGAGGTGCCTGAGGTAGGCGCGGGAATAATGGGTGCAGGTGGCACAAGCGCAGTCCGGGTCTACCGGACCGGTGTCCTGCTCGTAGCGGGCATTGCGGATTTTCAGCACGCCCCGGCTGGTGAAGAGATAACCGTTGCGGGCGTTGCGCGTCGGCAGCACGCAATCGAACATGTCGATGCCGCGCACCACGCCGGCGATGATGTCCTCGGGGCGCCCCACCCCCATCAGGTAGCGCGGACGGTCCGCCGGCAACTCCGGCACGGTGACGTCGAGCACCCGGTCGCGCTCCTCGTGGGGCTCGCCGACCGATAGACCGCCGATGGCGTAGCCGTCGAAGCCAATGGCCACCAATTCCCGGGCCGAACGCCGCCGCAAGTCTTCATGCATCCCGCCCTGCACGATCCCGAACAGCGCGGACGGGTTGCCTTCGTGGGCGCGACGCGAACGCTCCGCCCAGCGCAGCGACAACTCCATGGAACGACTGGCTTGTTCCTCGGTGGCCGGGTACGGGGTGCACTCGTCGAAGATCATCACGATGTCGGAACCGAGCGACCGCTGTACCGCCATCGATTCCTCCGGACCCATGAACACCTTCGAGCCGTCGATCGGCGATGCGAAAGTGACCCCCTGCTCCGTGATCTTGCGCCGCTCGGCCAGGCTCCAGACCTGGAAGCCGCCGGAGTCGGTCAGGATCGGGTGTGGCCAGTTCATGAAGGCGTGCAGGCCGCCGTGCTTTTCGATCACGCCCGTGCCAGGGCGCAGCATCAGGTGAAAAGTGTTGCCGAGGAGGATGTCCGCGCCGGTGGCCCGCACCTCTTCCGGCTTCATGGCCTTGACCGTGCCATAGGTGCCGACGGGCATAAACGCCGGTGTCCTGATCGGCCCGCGCCGCGTCTCGATGAGGCCGGTGCGGGCCAGGCCGCAGACCTTGTGAACTGCGAACTTCACCTGGCTGAGTCCTCGGCAGCGTGGCTCACACCTGGGCCGCCACCATGACCCGCTTGTGGTGCAGCAACTGCTCGTAGGCGTCGGCAGGCGGTTCCAGCACACTGACCCGCGAGAATCCAACTTTTTCCAGGATCCACAGCAGAGCTTCCAGGCTCGGCACCAGGCAGATGCCGGTGATGCTGGCTTCCGGCCCGTGCGTATCGCCGGTCTCGTCGATGATGCCGAAACTGCCTTTCAGCGGCCGCACGTACTGGTACCCGCCGTAGTCCACCCAGCCGCTCATGCCCGGCACGATCTGGGTCTCGATCAGGCACAGCTTGCGGCACAATGCACGACAGGTGCGCAGCGCACCGACCGGGTTTTCCAGGTGATACAGCAGGCCCATCATCAGGACCACATCGAACTGCCCCAGCGCCAGCGGGTCGAGTTCATGGATATCGCCCTGGCGGAAGGAGAGCCCCTGCAAGCCATACAGATCAGCGATCAGGCTGCTGTCGTCCACATGGGCCTGGCGCGCATCGATGCCCTCAACGCGGCCGAAACCAGCCTGCGCCATCTTGACGGCGAACCAACCCTGGTGGGAAGCGAGGTCGAGCGCGCTCAGGCCGCTGCGGTCCGCGCCCATATGCTGGTCGAAGCAGCGCTCCAGCATCTGCCAGCGCGTGTCGTGAATGGCCTGTATTTCGACGCCGTGATAGGTCGGCGTGACACTGCCGTCAGGCAACTCGTAGGCGTAAAACCATTCCCTGGCTCGTGCCTGCTCGATCAGACTGGACATCGCAAACTCCGGTTTCAATCGCGGAGCGAATTATTACATACAAGGCGCGGCGCTTCCCGCCCTCATCACAGGATCAGCATGGCGTCGCCGTAGCTGAAAAAGCGATAACCTTCGGCGACCGCGTGACGGTAAGCTGCCAGCGTTTGATCGGTACCGGCGAGGGCGCACACCAACATCAGCAAGGTCGATTCGGGCAGGTGGAAGTTGGTCACCAGGCCGTCGATGACGCGGAAGCGGTAGCCAGGGTAAATGAAAATCCGGCTGTCACCGGCAAATGGCTGCAACTTTCCTTCCTGTGCGGCGCTCTCCAGCGCCCGCACCGACGTGGTGCCGACCGCGATCACCCGCCCGCCCCGCTCGCGAGCGCGCTCGACCGCGGCGCAGGCCGCCTGCGAGATCTCCAGGTACTCCGCATGCATGCGGTGATCCTCGATGTTTTCGCTGCGCACCGGCTGAAAGGTTCCGGCGCCGACGTGCAAAGTCACATGGGCCTGTTCGATGCCTCGCGCATCGAGCTCGGCCAGCAGACCGGCATCAAAATGCAGGCCCGCGGTCGGCGCTGCAACGGCACCCGGCCGCTCGGCGTAAACCGTCTGGTAACGCTCGGCATCGGCCGGTGTGTCTTCGCGGGTGATGTAAGGCGGCAGTGGCATGTGGCCCAGGACCTGCAACTTCTGGCTCAGGCTACCCTCTTCGAGACGCAGGCGGAAAAACGTGTCTTCCCTGCCTTCCACCAGTAAGCGGGAACCGTCTTCCAACTGGATTGCCCCGCCGCGCCGCATTGTTTTGCTGACGCGCAACTGGGCCAGGCATTCCCGGTCGCCCAGCAACCGCTCCAGCATGACCTCGACTCTCCCGCCGCTCTCCTTGCGGCCATACAACCGGGCCGGGATCACCCGCGTGTCGTTGAACACCAGCAGGTCGCCGGTATGCAGCAGGCCTGGCAGATCGCGAAAGCGGCGATCGGCAACCCGGCCGCTCGCCAGCGACAGCTGCAAGAGGCGGCTGTCCGAACGATTCGGCAGCGGGTTCTGGGCGATCAGTTCGCGCGGTAGATCGAAATGGAAGGTGTTGCGTTTCAAGGACATGGCCAGTCGGGGCTCCGCGCGCATTGTACGTGTGCAGCGGATCGGAGCCAATGTTCAGGTCAATGTTCGTATAATTGGCCATGCGTCGAGGACTGAGCCGAATGGAAAACCTGTTGGAAAGTGCGCGTGAGCTTGATCGCCAGGACGACCTGCGGGAATTCCGTGATGCCTTCTGGATACCGCAACAGTCAGCGGGCGGCGACCAGGCTTACTTCTGCGGTCACTCGCTGGGCTTGCAGCCCCGCACAGCCGAATCGGCGCTGGAAACCGAGATGGGGCGGTGGCGCAAACTCGCCGTGAGCGGTCACTTTCGGGGCGAGCCCTGCTGGATCGATTACGGTGACGACCTTGCGGCAATGCTGGCAGGACTGGTCGGCGCGGAGCCGGGCGAAGTGACGGTCATGAATACCCTGACCGTCAACCTGCACCTGCTGATGGTCAGTTTTTACCGGCCGGCAGGCCACCGGCGCAAGATCCTGATCGAGCGCGGCGCCTTTCCTTCCGATCGCTACGCGGTGGAGTCCCAGATCCGTTTTCATGGCCTGGATCCGGCGCAATGCCTGGTGGAACTGGAGCCGGGGTCCGGAGGCCGCCTGCATGAGGAAGCAGATATCGAGGCCTGGCTGAAAGCGCACGGTGAAGAGGTGGCGCTGGTCCTGTGGCCCGGTGTGCAGTATGCAAGCGGCCAGGCGTTCGATCTGCGGCGGATCGCCGTCGCCGGGCACGCGGCCGGGGCCCGCGTCGGTTTCGACCTGGCGCACGCGGCCGGCAACCTGCCGCTGCAGCTGCACGATTCCGGCTGTGATTTCGCGGCCTGGTGCACCTACAAATACCTCAACGGCGGGCCGGGCGCGGTGGCGGCCAGTTTCGTGCACGCGCGTCACGCCGGCGATACTTCGCTGCCCCGTTTCGAGGGCTGGTGGGGCAACGAGCGCAGCGGCCGTTTTCGCATGGATCCACACTTCACGCCTGCAGCCGGGGCCGAGGCGTGGCAGCTGTCCAATCCCCCAATCCTGGCCATGGCGCCGCTGCGCGCCTCGCTCGCGCTGTTCCGGGAGGCGGGCATGGAGCGCCTGCGGGCCAAATCCCTCGGCATGACGCAATGGCTGGCCGGCGCCATCGAATCCCGGCTGGGTGACGTGCTCGAAGTGCTGACACCAGCCGACCCCGGGCGCCGCGGCTGCCAGCTTTCCCTGAGGGTGCGCGCCGGTCACGAACGGGGCCGCGAGCTGTATCGCTGGCTGGGGGAGCATGGCGTGGTGAGTGACTGGCGCGAACCGGACATCCTGCGGGTCGCGCCGGTGCCGCTGTACAATCGTTTCGAGGACTGCCACGAATTCCTGCGGCAAGTTGGGGACTGGGCGGCCCAGGCAAAGTAAATGCGTATCCGCGATACCCGCAACATCACCATCATCGGCGGCGGCCTGAGCGGCACGCTGCTGGCCATCCTGCTGGCTCAGCGGGGTTTCTCATCCGAGCTGTTCGAGCGCTCTCCCGACCCGCGCCGGGGCGCGCCGCTGGCCCCCGGACCCGGCATCCTGTCGCTCGGTGAGCGCGGCCGCCATGCCCTGCGCCTGGCCGGCATGGAGCAAGCCGTCGGCACGTTGGTGACTGCGCTGCACGGGCGCATGATCCACGACCGCCGGGGCGCAACGACGCTGCAGCCCTACGGGATCTATGCCTACGAAGCGCTGTACAGCATCAGCCGGGAACGCCTCACGCACTGCCTGCTCGACGCGGCCGAGGCTACCGGCAAGGTGCACATCCGGTTCGGGCAAAAACTGCAGGCTATCGACTGGAGCGCGCGCACCCTTTCGCTGGATGATGCCGGCGAGCGGACCTTCGACGTGTTGGTCGGGGCTGACGGCGCCGGATCGCGGGTGCGCCGCAGCATGCTGGGGGCGTCCGACCTGCAGATCGGGCAGGAACTGCTGGACGCCGGCTGGAAGCAGTTGTCGATTCCGGCCGGCGCGGACGGGCAGCCGCCACTGGACCCCCATGCGCTCCACGTCTGGCCGCGCGGCGGTTACATGATGATTGCCATGCCCGACATCGACGGCAATTTTTCGGCCATGCTGTTCCTGCCCCGCAAGGGCGACCATCGCATGCCCTGGGGCTTTGCCGAACTGGATTCCTGGACCCGCCAGGAGGCCTTCATGGCTTTCAATTTTCCCGATGCGGCGCCGCTGATTCCGGAGCTGGAGAGGGAGTTCTCCGACAACCCGGTCGGCCAGATGGGAACGATTCGCTGCAGTCACTGGCACGTGGGAGGCCTGGGCCTGCTGATCGGCGATGCGGCGCATACCATCGTGCCGTTTCACGGCCAGGGCGTGAATGCCGCATTCGAGGATTGCACCGCCCTGATGGAAATCATCGACGGCGGCGCGGACGACTGGGACACGGCGTTCAGCCAGCTGCAGCACGCCCGCCAAGCCAACGCGGAAGCCATCGCCGACATGGCGCTGGACGCCTTCCGCACCATGCGGGATTCCGTCCGCCACCGGGAGTTCATGCTACGCAAGGCGCTGGAGCGCGAACTGGAGCGGCTTCACCCGGGCGTGTTCATCCCGCGCTACTCACTGGTGATGTTTCACCGCGTCCCGTACGTTGAAGCCTGCCGGCGCGGCCGGGTCCAGGCGGAAATCCTGGACGAACTACTGGCAGGAAAACATGAGCTGACCGAGGTCGACCTCGACAAGGCGGCCGAACTGGTGTCAGACCGCCTCGTGGGGCTGACGTAGGACCGAATTTAGTCGGGAATCTTCCTTCGATGATGCTCCACATTCCCGAATACATTCGGTCCTACAAACAATCCAGCGTATCAGTCAGCTTGATGATCTGGTCGGTGCGCTCCACCGAGCCACTCAGCGGCGGCTGGAACAGGTAGTCGAGCATCCAGCTACCCGCTGTCTCGCTGCTGAACTCCCGCGACAGCACACCTGCGGGTTCTGACGTGGGTTCCAGACCATCGCAGAGCGCGCAATATCCGGTGAACTGCAGCATAGGTATCTCGGGGGCGTTCGGCGGCAACCCCTCTTCCCCGGCGAACAGCCACCGCGGCCTGCCGGAATCGTCGAACAGGTAGTGAATCTGTGCCTGGTTGTTCGCATTGACGACCACGCTGGCGCCGCCCAGCCCATCGACACCGCGATACCAGAGTCCCGTGTAGCTGCGCTCGCTGCCGTCAACCTGCGGACAGGTCTGCGCGGCGCTCGGCTGCATCCGGTCGGTGCCGGACTGACCGAAGAGAGTAAACGTAAACAGCTGGTCGTCCTCCGCCAGGGCGGTGATGGATACCTTGCCGACCGTGGCCAGCTGCTGCTGCGTGCCGTCATTGGTTACACGGTAGAGGTCAGAAACCCAGATATTGCCGCTGACCGTCGGGCTGCCAGCGATGTACCAGGCCGGCTGACCGTCCTCTTCGAAGCTGTACCAGATCAACGCACGGTCTGATTCACCCCAGTTGTAGTCGTAACCCTGGCGTATACCATCCCGTGGCGGTCTCGGATACCAAAGACCCCGGTGAGTGGGTAGCGCCGAGCCAGCAAATGCGACATCGGCGCGCACTTCAACGGCAACCGGCGAATCATTGCCGTTCGCTGTCACGGCATACCAGCGGCCGGCCTGCAGGCTCCCACCGGATACGGTCACCGAGGGCCCTGTTCCGCCACTCCCGCTATCCGAGCCGATGACCGCCGCCCCGGCCGGCGAGGCGGCGAACGGCGGATCAACCAGGGCAGCGTCGAAACCGAGGCGCCGCAGTTCGAGTTCGAGGCCGTCGTTCATTTCCGCGTCGAGCGCCTCGACGCTGACGGTCAGGCTGCTGGCGCCCGGCGGCACGTCGATAAACAGGCGATCGTGTGCCTGGCCCCCATCGAGTGCGACCTGGTGATCGACGCCGTTATAGAGGGGAAAGGTGGCGGGTGCGCCGATGGCGCTGCGGGTGAAACGGACCGGGATCACGCCGATATTGTTCGGTGTTTCGCGACGGGTCCCGATGCCGATAGCGCCCAGCCACTCCTCGCCGGGCAACGCGGCCAGGTTGTCCCAACTCAGGCGCAGCGAAATCGCCTCTCCGCTGACCGTCCTGCCGGGGCCACTGGCCGCCAGGCTGCCGTCGCCTTCAGCGATGCCGGCGCTGAGCAGCGTGGCCTCATCGCCTTCCGGGTTGGTACCGGACCAGTTCTGCACCACGATCCAGTAATCGCCCGCCGGCAGATCATAGAGGTCGCAGCGTTCGATATCCTGGGGCGTGGTGCTGCTGCACAATTCTTCGAACTTCTCAGCAAAGCCGTTGCCATTTTCGTCACGCCCCACGAAAAGGTCGAGATCCTCGGCGGTGGACGCCAGCGTTTCCGCGTGAAGCCACAAGCCGCCCTGCGGCAGGGCATGCCATTGCGTGAACACGCCCTCGCCGCCGTCGTAAGGATCGCTGGGAGTGGGATCCTCCACCAGCACCTGGGCGGTGCGCTCGGCTGGCTGCAGGCCACCGCTGCGGAACGTGGCATCCGGCAGCGCCACCAACCCGGACAGGTTCAGCGTTTTCCAGCCTCCGTCGCGCTCATCGCTGATGGACCAGCTGTCCGGCAGCGACCCACCGTCGGCAAACACCGAGACGGTCAGGTACTGGTCCGGCGAGCCGGCGGCGCTGAGACGCACCCGCCCGTCGACCCATTCGCCGACGATGCCAGCTTGGTCCAGGTCCACGCTCACGCTCAGCGCCTGGGAAGCCCCAGTGGCCAGGGTGAAACTGGACGGGTTTACCGACACGCTCACCCCGGCGGGAAAATCAAGCGCGTTCGCCGTCCAGTTACCGCCGCCCATCTGGTCGGTCACGGTGCGGTTGAAGCTGCAATTGCGGTAGCAGCCGGCATTGACCAAGCCAGGCAGGTTCAAGCTGCCGGGATCGCCACCCACCGCCGGGTTGGCCAAATTGAACTGGCTACCGGTGACGTTGAGAAACAGACCCGCGTTCGCCGCTTCGCCGAGCTGTGGGCGGCCGGCGCCACGTTCGCGCGAATTGGCCTTGGCCCCATTGACCGTTGCGAGTTCGGCCGTTGCTGTCATCTCGATGGCCGAGGCCAGCTGGCTCGCACTCCAGTCCCCATGTACCGACTTCAAGAGAGCGGCAGCGCCGGCAATGTGTGGTGATGACATGGAAGTGCCGGACAGCAGGCGGAACTCCTGGCCTTCGTTGCTGGCAGCCAGGATCGAGGTCCCCGGTGCGATCAGGTTCGGTTTCAGCGTATCTTCGACCGGCGCCTCCGCCGGCCCGCGCGCGCTGCTGCCCGCAACCCGGTCACCAAAGCGATCCTGCTTTGCCGCTGAGAAACCGCTGATCGAGCCGCCATGGCCGCGGCCGCTGGCCAGCCAGGCGCGCAGCGTGTCGCCATCCGCCTTGCCGACATGACTGGCCGGCAGGCAGTGCTCGTCGGACACGAGGCTTTCCCCAAACTCGTCGGTGTTGGCCAGGATGTAGCCACCAGCGCCGGCCAGCAGCACGTTCTTGCCCTTCTCAACGCGCCCATAGGTGCCCCGGTCGCATACCACGATCTCGCCGTTGAAGGGCTTCTGGCCGTCCCAGGGATTGCTGAGCCCCAGGTTGCCGTCGCAGTCGGATTCCAATTCGGCCTCGCCCACGCCGCAA
Source organism: Lysobacterales bacterium (assembly GCA_026193295.1). Lineage (GTDB taxonomy): Bacteria > Pseudomonadota > Gammaproteobacteria > Xanthomonadales > SZUA-36 > CALKKN01. The sequence continues at coordinate 202 of JAPHSB010000400.1, read as the reverse complement.
AGCGCGAAACCGTAATCCCGGGCATGGACGATCTGCAACTGCCCGGTGCCACCGGTCTGACTGACGCCGACCAGGTCCTCGGGAGGCGTCGTATCGCCCCCGATCAGGTTCTGCACCAGGCTGACGAACGAGCGGTTGTGGGTGGCATTGCCGGCCGCGATGATCCAGGGGGCGTTCGCCGGCGAGCCAACGCTGCCCGGAT